>CAMLNH010000352.1 GCA_946481355.1 uncultured Curvibacter sp. | reverse complement strand
GCAGATGGGCTGGCTGCAGGGCGCGATCTGGAGCAACAAGCACGTGCTCGAAGCCGTGATGGCCATGAAAGAAAAGCGCTCGGGGCAGTTCCCGCCGCTCGCCCCTTTGCGCTCCTTCCGTGAACTGGGCTGAGTCTGTTCTGCATGAAGCTGAAACCGTTACTCCCTCTCCTGCTGGCCAGCGGCCTGGCCTGGGCCGCTGACAAGGACGACGCGCTTTACGCCAGCTACGCCTGTCAGCAGTACGCCATGGCGACGCTCAAGACCCTGGGCAAACCCAAGGGCGACCCTACGCAGCCGGCCACGCCCGTTGCGGCCGACGACAAACGCTGGGCCGGGCAGGCTGGCGTCTGGCTGGCCACCGGCGCCCTACATGCCCAGGTGCGTTTTGGCGCGCCCACGGTCCGCTCGGACTACCGCTGTGTGGTGCAGAAGTTGTCGGGTGGCTGGAAGCTGCTTGATCTGCAGTGGCCGAACGGCCAGCCTTGAGCCAGTCTCGGTCTACTGCCTTGCCGTGCGGATATTCAGCGGCAGGGCCTGCGGGTGGCTGGTGCGCCAGGGATTGATGTCCAGGCCGCCGCGGCGCGTGTAGCGCGCGTAGACGGTGAGCTTGGCCGGTTTGCAGCGGCGCCAGATGTCCATGTAGATGCGCTCGACACACTGCTCGTGGAACTCGTTGTGGTTGCGAAAGCTCACGAGGTACTGCAGCAGGCCGGCTTGGTCGATCTGCGGGCCGCTGTAGGCGATCTGCACGCTGCCCCAGTCGGGCTGGCCGGTCACGAGACAGTTGCTCTTGAGCAGGTGGCTGGTCAGCACCTCGTCCACAGGCTTCTCGTCGAAAGCGGCGGTCAGCAGCTCGGGCGCGGGGGTGTACTGCGTGCACTCGATGTCGAGCCGATCGATGTCGAGGCCGTCCATCTCGTGGATGGGCTCCTGGTCGAAGAGCTCGGGGGCGAGCAGGCGCACGCCGACCGACGCTGTCTTGCCCGAGCCGCGCCAGGCGGCTTCGCCCAGATCGGCGCGCAGGCGGGCCTGCACCTCGGCCGCGTCGGTGAACTTGGTGTTGTTGTAGCTGTTGAGATAGAGCTTGAAGGACTTGCTTTCGATGATGTTGGGTGTCTCGCAGGGCACGGTGATGTGGGCGATCGCCACCTGGGGCTTGCCGCGCGGATTGAGCCAGCTCAGCTCATAGGCGGTCCACAGGTCCGCGCCGAGGAAGGACAGGGCGGCAGGCACGCCGATTTCTTCGCGCTTGGCCAGGCGCGGGATAGGGTAGAGCAGCGTGGCGTCGTACTGGTCCTTGTACGGGGTGGCCTTGCCGAGCAGGGAGTCTTCGGGCTTGCTCATGCTTGTACTTTCCGGCGGAAGACCAGGCGATCGGCTGCCGAGGCCTTCGCGTCGTAGGCGTAGCCATCGAGGTTGAATTTCTCCAGCTGCTTCGCTGTGGTGAGCCGCTTGCCGATGGCGTAACGCGCCATCAGGCCACGCGCGCGCTTGGCGAAGAAGCTGATGACCTTGTATTGGCCACCCTTCCAGTCCTCGAACACGCATTCGATCACGCGCGCCTTGAGGGCCTTCGTGTCCACGGCCTTGAAGTATTCCTGCGAGGCCAGGTTGACGATCACGGGTGTCTTCACCCCGGCCTGACGTTCGTTGAGGTAGTCGGCGATCTGGGTGCCCCAGAACTTGTAGAGGTTCTGTCCCTTGGGGTTCTTGAGCGCCGTGCCCATCTCCAGCCGGTAGGGCTGCATCCAGTCCAGCGGGCGCAGCACGCCGTAGAGGCCGCTCAGGATGCAGACATGCTCCTGGGCCCAGGCCAGGTCTTCGGCTTGGAGGCTCTTGGCATTGAGGCCGTCGTAGACATCGCCGTTGAAGGCCAGCACGGCCTGTTTCGAATTCTTCGCTGTGAACTTCGGGCGCCAGGCCTGGTAGCGCGCGACGTTGAGACCGGCGAGCGCATCGCTGAGGTCCATCAGCTCCGAGATCTGTTGTGGCGAATACTCGCGCAGCAACTGGATCAGTTCGGCGGACTGCTTGGTGAACAGGGGCTGGGTGTGGGGGACAGTACCGACCGGCGTGTCATAGTCCAGTGATTTGGCGGGCGAGAGCAGAAAAAGCATGTTGCGTATTCTCCATCAGGACGAGCAGATCGTGGCCGTGGACAAGCCGCCAGGCCTGCTGGTGCACCGCACAGGCCTGGACGCCGGCGAGACGTTATTTGCCCTGCAACTGCTGCGTGACCAGCTGGGCCGCCCGGTCTGGCCCGCGCACCGCCTGGACAAGGGCACGAGCGGCGTGCTGCTGTTCGCGCTGGATGCCGACATGGCGCGCGCCCTGGGCCAGGCTTTCGAGGCGCCAGACCTGGTGCGCAAGACCTACCGTGCCGTGGTGCGGGGCTGGCCTGCTGGCGAAGGCCTGGTGGATCACCCGCTGCGGCGTTTGGAAGATGACGCACGTATGGGGCGCACCGAAGTGCAGGAGGCGCAGACGGTGAGCTTCTCGCGGAACCAGCGGGTGGAGAGC
>CAMLNH010000351.1 GCA_946481355.1 uncultured Curvibacter sp. | reverse complement strand
ACTCTGCGTGGTGCAGACCACCTTGCCCAGCGAGGCCCAGGCCGCCGAGCTGGCCCGCGCCATCGTGCAGCAGCGCCTGGGCGCCTGTGTGCAGGTGCAGGCCATCCGCAGCTTTTATGTCTGGCAGGAGCGGGCACATGACGAGCCCGAGTGGCTGCTGGCCATCAAGACGCGCCGCGCGCTCTACCCGCAGCTGGAAGCCTGGCTGCGCCAGCACCACCCCTATGACACGCCGGAGATCATCCTGCTGCCCGTGCTGCAGGCCAGCCCCGCCTACGGGGCCTGGGTGGCCGGCAACACCTCCCCAGCCTGAGGCTCAGGCGAGCCGGCGCAGCGCCAGCGCCAGCGCCTCCACCATCTGCGCGATCTGGTCGGTCTCGACCACATAGGCCGGCGCCAACACCAGGTTCTCACCCGCCGGGCGTACCAGCACGCCCTGCCTGAAGCAGTCGAGGAAGACCTCGTAGGCGCGCTGGCCCACCAGGCCCGGGCGGCTCTGCAGCTCGACGGCCGTCGCCAACCCCAGGCTGCGGAGACCCACCACATGCGGCAGGCCCTTGAGCGTGGCATGGGCCACATCACCGAGCACCTGGCCCATGCGGCCCGCGCGCGCGAACAGGTCTTCGTCGCGCATCAGGTCCAGCGTGGCCACCGCAGCGGCGCAGGCCACGGGGTGGCCCGAGTAGGTGTAGCCGTGGAAGAACTCGATCTGGTGCGCCGGGCTGTCGCGGTGCGCGTCCATGACCGCATCGAAGACGTGCTGGCGGCACAGCACACCGCCCAGCGGGATGACGCCGTTGGTCACGCACTTGGCGAAGGTCAGCAGGTCCGGCACCACGCCGTAATAATCGGCGCCAAAGGGCGTGCCCAGGCGGCCGAAGCCGGTGATGACCTCGTCGAAGATCAGCAGGATGCCGTGGCGGTCGCAGATCTCGCGCAGGCGTTTCAGGTAACCCTGCGGCGGCACGTACCAGCCCGCGCTGCCCGCCACGGGCTCGACGATGACCGCCGCCACATTGGACGGATCGTGCAGCGGCAGGATGCGCTGCTCCAGCTCCAGCAGCAGGTCTTCGTCCCACACCGGTTCCGTGCCGTTGTAGTAGGCATGCTTGACCGGGTCGTGGATGAAACGCAGGTGGTCCACCCGCGGCAGCAGCGCGCCGGCATAGGTCTTGCGGTTGGCCGGGATGCCGCCCACGCTGATGCCGCCGAAGCCCACGCCGTGGTAGCCGCGCTCGCGCCCGATGAAGACCGTGCGCTGGGCCTGGCCGCGCGCGCGGTGGCAGGCCAGGGCCACCTTGAGCGCCGTGTCCACGGCCTCGCTGCCCGAGCTGCAGAACAGCACCTTGTTCAGGTCGCCCGGCGCCAGCGCCGCGATGCGCTCGGCCGCCTCGAAGGAGCGGTCGTTGCCGCTCTGAAAGGCGGTGGCGTAGTCCAGGGTCTCCAGCTGGCGGTTGATGGCGGCATTGATCTCGCGCCGCTTGTGGCCCGCGCCCACGCACCAGAGGCTGGAAATGCCGTCCAGCACCTGGCGGCCGTCATGGGTGGTGAAGTGCATGCCCTCGGCGGCGACGAAGACGCGCGGATCGAGCGCGAAACTGCGGTTGGGCGTGAAGGGCAGCCACTGGGACTGCAGCGAGATGTCAGCGCGGGCCATGCCAGCCGTCTCCTGAAAATTGCGACAATGGAGGGCCGCGAACGTCATGAGCGCACGCGTCCCTGATCACCCCATCCTGCCACAAGGGTTTCCATGAGCCAAGCCTACATCCTCACCTTCTCCTGCCCGGATCGCCTGGGCCTCGTGCACGCTGTTTCCGGCTTTCTGCTCGAGCGCGGCGGCAACATCGAAGAAGCCGCCCAGTACAACGATCCGGCCACGGGTCTGTTCTTCATGCGCGTGCGCTTCTCCTGCGGTCAGGTGACGTTTGAAGACCTGCAGGTGCAGCTCAAGCTCTTCGCCGAGCCCTTCAGCATGAACTGGACGCTGAACCCCGCCGACCAGTCCATGCGCACCGTGCTCTTCGTCAGCAAGGAAGGCCACTGCCTCAACGACCTGCTGTTCCGCTGGAAGATCGGCCTGCTGCCCATCGACATCCGCGCCATCGTCTCCAACCACCGCGACTTCTACCAGCTGGCCGCGAGCTACAACGTGCCCTTCCACCACATCCCGGTGACGGCCGCCACCAAGCCCCAGGCCGAGGCCAAGCAGTATGAAGTGGTGCAGGCCGAAGGCGCCGAACTGGTGGTGCTGGCGCGCTACATGCAGGTGCTGAGCGACGACCTCTGCCGCAAGCTCAGCGGCAAGGCCATCAACATCCACCACAGCTTCCTGCCCAGCTTCAAGGGCGCCAAGCCCTACTACCAGGCCCACGACCGCGGCGTGAAGCTGATCGGCGCCACCGCCCACTACGTGACGGCCGACCTGGACGAGGGCCCCATCATCGAACAGGACGTTGCACGTGTGGACCACAGCAAGACCGTGGAAGACCTCACTGCCATCGGCCGCGACACGGAGAGCCAGGTGCTGGCGCGTGCGGTGAAGTGGCACAGCGAACACCGCGTGCTGCTCAACGGGCACAAGACGGTGATCT
>CAMLNH010000350.1 GCA_946481355.1 uncultured Curvibacter sp. | reverse complement strand
TCAGCGCGTACATGGGCACGCTGTACAGGCCGGCAAACAGGCTGAGCAGCAGCAGGTCGACCATGATGCGCCAGTGCGCTGCTTGCGCCAGAAAGGTGGCCAGGCCCATGAGCTCGGCGTCGGGCAGGCTGCGCGAGGCAAAGTAGAGGTCGATGGCGAAGACACTCATGCCGATGGCGCCCAGCGGCACCAGGCCGATCTCCACATGGCGGCGGCTCATGAGCTCGCACAGCAGCGAGCCCGTGCCGATGCCGATGGAGAACACCACCAGCAGGAAGGACGCCACCTGCTCGTTGCCGTGCAGCACCTCCTTGGCGAAGCTGGGGAACTGGCTCAGGAAGACGGCGCCGAAGAACCACATCCAGCTGATGCCCAGCAGGGAGCGGAAGACGACGATGTTGCCGTGCGCGAGCTTGAGGTTGCGCCAGGTCTCGGTGAAGGGGTTCCAGTTGATCTTGAGCCCCGGGTCGGCCGGCGGCACCAGGGGGATGCGCGCCGCCGTGACCCGGCCCACGATGGCCAGGGCCACGCAGGCCATGGCCACGTTCTGGTGGCCCACCTCGGGCATGGCGACCACCAGGCCGCCCACCACATTGCCCAGCAGGATGGCGACGAAGGTGCCCATCTCGATCATGCCGTTGCCGCCCGTGAGCTCGCGCTCGTTCAGCACCTCGGGCAGGTAGGCGTATTTGACCGGGCCGAAGATGGTGGACTGCAGGCCCATGAGGAAGATGCAGCCCAGCAGCACGGCCACCTGGCCCATGACGAAGCCCCAGGCCGCGATCAGCATGATGGCGATCTCCAGGTCTTTGGTGAAGCGCATCAGCCGCGTCTTGTTGTACTTGTCGCTCAGCTGCCCGCTGGTGGCGGAGAACAGCACGAAGGGCAGGATGAAGAGCGCGCCGATCACCAGGCCCGCCAGCGCCGGCGGCAGCCAGCCCACGCTGAGCTGGTAGGTGACCATCACCGTGAAGGCGAACTTGAAGAGGTTGTCGTTGGCGGCGCCGGTGAACTGCGTCCAGAAGAAGGGCGCGAAGCGGCGCTGCTTGAGCAGGGCGAACTGGTTGGGGTGGGCGTCGGCCGCTGCGGGCTGCTGGCCTTCGGGCCAGGCTTGGTCAAAGTCGCGCAAGATGTTTCCTCCTCTTATGGGCGGGCATTCTGCCCGACTTGTTGCAATGTGCGGATGACAGGCCAGGCGGCCAGGGCAGCCACGAGGTGCTTGAGGCTGTGGCCCGAGATGAGCTGGCCCGTGGCCTCAAAAATCACATGGTCCGCCAGCTCGCAGAGCTTGGCCACGGCGTAGATGACGATGATGAGCCACCAGCGCACGACCAGCCCACGCACCGGCAGGGCCGAGAGCACCAGCAGCAGCGCCAGCCCCGCGCCCTGCAGCACGGCCCAGGGCAGCAGATTGCCGCTGCGCCAGCAGACCCAGGCACCGAGCACGCCCCAGAGCAGCACCACGGGCACTGTCCAGGCACCGGCGCGCGCCGTGATACGGCTGGCCACGGCCAGGCCCAGCAGGCCGGCGAAGGCAAAGCTCATGCCCAGGCGGTCGATGAACAGCCCCGCATCGTCGGCCCTCCAGTGGTACCAGCCCGAGGCGAAGGCGGTGAGCACCAGGCCTGCAAAGAAGAGCGCGGCCAGCGCGCGCTGCGTGCCATCCAGCGCCGCAGCGGGCACACGCCCCAGCACGCGCAGGCCCCAGAGGCCGAAGAGCGCGAAGGGCAGGTTGCTCAGCACATCGAGCGCACAGGGCAGGCCCAGCCAGACGCGCTGGTCCGCGTAGTCGTGGATGTGCGGGGCCTGGGCCAACGATGGACCGAAGCCGGCCAGCAAGGCCAGGACGGTGAGGGCACCGAGCAGCAGGGCTTCGGCGCGGGACAGGGTGAGTGGCATGAGGACTCCGTGAGTGGCATGAGGACTCCGTGAGTGGGGTTGCGGCGCAGTGTGGGGCGCACGCATCGCCCACGGGGTCATTTCATGCGACTTCTGTGTCGTTGTCTACCGGGGGTATCGATAATCGATACCAAGATCCCCAAGGAGACCTGTGTGAGCACAACAGCCGATCTCGTTCTGGCCCTGAAGAAAGAACTGAAGGCCGCGCACATGACCTATGCCGATCTGGCGCAGAAGCTGGACATGGCCGAGAGCAGCGTCAAGCGCATGCTGGCCAAGGGAGACATGGCGCTCTCGCGCATCGACGCGATCTGCCGCGCGCTCAAGCTCGACTTTGCCGAGCTCGCACGCCGCGTGGCAGATGCCCAGCCCCTGCTGGCCGAACTGAGCCAGGCGCAGGAAAAGGCCGTGGTGGCCGACAAGAAGCTTTTGCTGGTGGCCATCTGCGTGCTGAGCCAGTGGACGCTGGAGCAGATCACCACGGCCTACTGGCTGACGGAGGCCGAAGGTGTGAAATACCTCGCCCAGCTGGACCGCATCGGCATCATCGAGCTGCGACCGCTCAACCGCTACCGCCTCAAACTCGCCAAGACTTTCCGCTGGCGGCCGCACGGCCCGGTGATGGACTTCTTCCGTGAGCACGCGCTGCTGGACTATTACAGCGGTGGTTTCGACAACCACGGCGAAGGCCTGCTGCTGGTGCACGGCAGCATCGCGCGCAGCCTGGCGCCG
>CAMLNH010000349.1 GCA_946481355.1 uncultured Curvibacter sp. | reverse complement strand
TCACGGGGTTGGGCGGGATGCCCAGCGTGAGCAGCGGGATGAAGGAGGTCTGCGAACCGGCGTTGTTGGCCGACTCGGGCGCGGCCACGC
This sequence comes from uncultured Curvibacter sp., assembly GCA_946481355.1. Next base: position 2,549 of record CAMLNH010000349.1, on the reverse strand, counting down.
CGCGGATATTGCCCTGACCGAAGGGAACCTCGCCCGGCTTGAGCTTGGTCTTCTTCTCCATGGTGTAGGCGGCGAAGGACGAAAGCAGCGCGCCGCCGCCGGGCAGGATGCCCAGGGTGGAGCCCAGGGCCGTGCCACGCAGCACCGCAGGCACCATGCGCTTGAAGTCTTCCATCGACGGGTAGATGTGGGTCACCTTGCCCGTGAAGACCTCGCGCTTGTCCTCGGGGTGCGAGAGGTTCTGGATGATCTCGCCGTAACCGAACACGCCCATGGCGATCACGATGAAGCCGATGCCGTCAGTCAGTTCGGGGATGTCGAAGGAGTAGCGCGCCACGCCCGAGTTCACGTCGGTACCGATCAGACCCAGCAGCAGGCCCAGCACGATCATGGCAATGGCCTTGAGCAGCGAGCCCGAGGCCAGGACCACGGCGCCGATCAGACCCAGCACCATGAGCGAGAAGTATTCGGCCGGGCCGAACTTGAAGGCCACTTCCGTCAGCGGGGCGGCAAAGGCGGCCAGGATCAGCGTGCCCACGCAGCCGGCGAAGAAGGAACCCATGCCGGCAGCCGCCAGTGCAGGGCCGGCACGCCCCTTGCGAGCCATCTGGTAGCCGTCGATCACGGTCACCACCGAGGCCGATTCGCCTGGCAGGTTGACCAGAATGGCGGTCGTCGATCCACCGTACTGCGCACCGTAATAGATACCGGCCAGCATGATGAGCGCGGCCACGGGCGGCAACGCATAGGTGGCCGGCAGCAGCATGGCAATGGTGGCCACAGGGCCCACGCCCGGCAGCACGCCGATCAGCGTGCCCAGCACCACACCGATGAAGCAGTAGATCAGGTTCTGGAAAGTGAACGCGACGCCGAAGCCCAGCGCAAGGTTGTCAAAGAGTTCCATGTTGTTCTATTCCTCAGCCGGTGATGAAAGCAGGCCACACCGGGAACTGCAGGTTGAGCAGCTTGACGAAGGCGCCGTAGCTGATGCCGGCCAGCACGGTGGCCAGGATCAGCACTTCCACGATCTTGAACTTGTCGCCTGCCAGACTGGCCACGATGGTCAGACCGTAGATGGCGGCAATCAGGCCCATGGCCGGCAGACCGATGCTGGGCAGACCGCCGAGCAGGATGCCGAACAGCACGTTGGCGCCGATGATGAAGCACAGCGGCTTCCAGGCCACAGAACCGAGCTTGTCGCCGGTCGGGGACTTGGACACGACGCCCTGGAACATGATCAGCCCGCCCAGGAAGGCCAGCAGGATGCCCAGCATCAGCGGGAAGTAGCCCGGCCCCATGCGCGCACCGGTGCCGATGTTGTAGTTGGTTGCGCCCACGGCAAAGGCGATACCCACGACGCTGAACATCAGCCCGGAGTAGAAATCTTTCTGACTTTTGACGAATCTCACAAACGGTCTCCTGCGGACCCGGGGTCCGAAACACCCGGGATTCTGCCCCGGAATAACACTCATGCCCGATGTGGATTACACCTACCTTGCGTATGTAAATCAGAGGGGAAATCAGGGATTTCCCTAGGTCGTCTGGCTTCATGAACCGTCGCGGTGCACGACAGTCAGGACGTGGTCAGGCAGCGGTCCGGATTGGGTCAGAACGTGTGCAGGAAACGGCGCCCGCAGGCCTGGCGTTACCTTGCGCAGGCATCAGCTCAGCGGCGGCGTCGCGCCGAGCACCTCGTCGATGACGGTGTGCCCTTCGGCCACGCGCAGCGCACCCGCCAGACGCAGCGGACGCATGCCATCGGCGATGGCCTGGCGTTTGAGCGCGTCGATATTGGGCTCGCGGCTGACCTTCTCCTTGAAGGCCTCGGTGATCACCAGCAGTTCGTACAGACCCATGCGCCCCGCAAAACCCGTCATGCGGCAGTCGACGCAGCCCACGGGCTTGTAAGGCTTGTAGCCGCCGCTGATGTTCCAGGGCTTGACCACCTCGGCCAGCTGTTCCTTGGTGGCCGCCTCGTCGCGCACCTTGCACTGCTTGCACAGGGTGCGCACCAGACGCTGGGCCAGCACACCCAGCACGGTGGCATTGAGCAGGTAAGGCGGCACGCCCAGCTCCATCAGGCGCGTGATGGCCGAGGGCGCGTCGTTGGTGTGCAGGGTGGAGAAGACCAGGTGACCGGTCAGCGCAGCCTGCACCGCCATCTCGGCGGTTTCCAGGTCGCGGATTTCGCCGACCATGATGATGTCCGGGTCCTGGCGCATCAGCGCGCGCAGACCCTGGGCAAAGTTGAAGTCGAGCTGCGGCTGCACCTGGGTCTGGTTGAAGGCCGGCTCGATCATTTCGATCGGGTCCTCCACCGTGCTCACGTTGACCTCCTCGGTCGCCACGCGCTTGAGCGTGGAGTACAGCGTGGTGGTCTTGCCCGAACCCGTGGGCCCGGTCACGAGGATGATGCCGTGCGGGCGCTTGACCAGCTGCTCCCAGCGCGCCGCGTCGTGCGGCGGAAAGCCCAGCTCATCCAGGCTCTTGACCGCGTTGTCCGGGTCGAAGATACGCATCACCATCTTCTCGCCGAAGGCCGTGGGCAG
>CAMLNH010000348.1 GCA_946481355.1 uncultured Curvibacter sp. | reverse complement strand
TCTTCTCCCGCGGATTGGTCAATTTGTGGTACGGTAGTCGTAAAAAGCTCAAGACCGTTTCTATCGGAACGGTCTGGCGTCCCGATGGGCAGGCGGTGACCAAGGCGGATTGAGGACAGAACAAGATGGAATTCTTAGCTCCGGCATCACATGCGCAAGCGCATATGAGCCTTTACTGAAAACTCCAAGGAGAACAATCTATGGAGTTTTTCAAAATTCGGCGCGATATCCCGTTCATGCGGCATGCGCTGATCCTTAACATCATCTCGGCCGTCACGTTTCTGGCGGCAGTCTTCTTTCTGACGACGCGAGGTCTGCACCTGTCGGTTGAATTCACCGGCGGCACGCTGATCGAGGTCAGCTACGCCCAGCCGGCCGATCTGGAGGCGGTGCGCGGCAGCGTCGCCAAGTTGGGCTACACCGATGTGCAGGTGCAGAACTTCGGCACCTCGCGCGATGTGCTGATCCGCATGCCGGCCATCAAGGGTGTGAGTTCGGGTCAACAGAGCGAGCAGGTTCTGGCCGCACTGCAGGCCCAGGACAGCAGTGCCAGCTTACGGCGCAGCGAGTTCGTGGGGCCCCAGGTGGGTGACGAACTGGCACTCGACGGTCTCCTGGCCCTGGCCTTCGTGGTCGGCGGCATCATGATCTACTTGGCGTTTCGCTTCGAGTGGAAATTCGCCGTGGCGGCGATCATCGCCAACCTGCACGACGTGATCATCATCCTGGGTTTCTTTGCCTTCTTCCAGTGGGAGTTCTCGCTTCCGGTGCTGGCAGCCGTGCTCGCCGTGCTGGGCTACTCGGTCAACGAATCGGTGGTGATCTTCGACCGTATCCGTGAGAGCTTCCGCCGCCTGCGCAAGCTCACTACCGCACAGATCATCGACAACGCGATTACTTCCACGATCAGTCGCACCATCATCACGCACGGCTCCACCCAGCTCATGGTGTTGTCCATGCTGCTGTTCGGCGGCCCCACGCTGCACTATTTCGCCCTGGCCCTGACCATCGGCATCTGCTTCGGTATCTACTCCTCGGTCTTCGTGGCCGCGGCCATCGCGATGTGGCTGGGCGTCAAGCGCGAGGATCTGATCAAGGCCGGGTCTTCCGGCAAGAATGACGTTGATCCCGGCGACCCCAATGCGGGAGCCGTGGTCTGAACTGAGGCAGCCATCCCATGTCCACCCCGCTCTCCTACATGCAGCGCATGCAGCTGGCACAGAAGACGCGTGAACGTTTTCTGGCGGATGCACAGAAGATCCTGGTGGAGCTCGGGAGCCTGGTCCAGGATCGTCTGACCGCACTGCTCAACGAGCGGGGCACCACGCGCGACATGCAGAACCGGCGCGATGCCTGGATGCTGTTCCAGAAGCAGCACGGTGCCTGGATCGATGGCACCATGAAGGTCTGGCAGGAAGCGCTCAAATCCCCGGCCGGCAAGAAGCCCGAGAAGAAGAAGGACGAACTGTCCCTGGAGGGCGACGGCGGGTTGTCCCTGGTGGGAACCGATGCGGTCGAGAACAAGATCCTGGCTTCGCGCCTGGTGCTGGCCGTGGTCGAAAAGGTCGGTTCCGAGCTTGACGACCTGCGCGTGCGCATCAAGACCCTCGAAAACCGCGATGACCTCGAGGGACACGACCTGCTGCGTCCCGAGGTGCTGATCCTGCTCATGATCGAGCAGTGGACCACCTGCGGCATGCCGCGCGAGTCCTGGCCCATGGTCAGCGACGTGGTGCAGAAGCACCTGATCGACAAGCTGAAGGTGGCTTACGCCAACGGCAACGAATTCCTGATCCAGCAGGGGGTGATGCCCACCATCGACCTCAAGGACCGGGTCAAGCGTGCCGCAGTCGGCCGCCGCCCACCGCCACCGCCGGGTGCGCCGCCCCAGGATCCCATGGCCAGTGACTCCCAGCTGCAGGGCGACCCCGGCAGCGGAGGCTGGGCTTCGGGCCCGGCACCAGCCTATGGTCCGGCTGGTGCCCAGGCCTATCCGCAGTCCTCCCCCAGTCAGGCCTATGGTGCCGCTCAGGCCGTGGTGTCGGCCCCCGCACCTCTGGGGGCCGGCCAGATGCCCATGGCCCGCGGCCCGGCTGGGGGTGCACCCATACCTCCGTCCCAGCCGGCCTATCCGGGGCAACCGGCAGCCCCGGCGGGCATGCCTGCCGGGCGCAGTGGCGGCCAGCTTTTTGGTGGCCGTCTGGGCTGGGATGAAGGTGGCGCCGGGGCCCCGCCGTCCAGGCCCGGTCGCATGCCTGCAACCGGTGCAGGGGGCGCAAGCTCCATGCCGGCGTCGCTGGGCCAGACGCCGGCCCAGATGCATCAGGCCATGACCCAGGGTGCTCCGTCCCAGTACGGCGGGACCCATGAGGAAACCCGTCTGCTGACCCAGACCACGCCGCTGGCGCGCACGCGCAGTCGCGCCCAGGGCATGTTTGGCCAGCTCAAGCGCCTGCTCGTCGGTGTGGGGGCCGGTGATTTCAGCGCCACATCGGCCCAGCCGCCGTCGCCGGCCCTGGCCGCGGCCATTGCCGAACGTCCGCAATACGTTGGCGGAAGTGGCGGGACTGGTACTGTCTATGAAGATTACAGTCCGGCTGGCGTGGTCAAGGTGGCGGAGAAGCTGCGCGAGAAGACCGACGAGCTCAAGAAGAAGGCCGAAACCACCAGCGAGAAGGCCACCATCGAGATGGTGGCCCTGATGTTCCAGGCCATTCTGGCCGAGGAGCGC
>CAMLNH010000347.1 GCA_946481355.1 uncultured Curvibacter sp. | reverse complement strand
AGCACCCAGCGCACCGCGTCCATGATGTTGGACTTGCCGCAGCCGTTGGGGCCGACCACGCCCACCAGCTGGCCCGGCAGCATGAAGTTGGTCGGCTCGGCGAAGGACTTGAAACCGGAAAGCTTGATCGAGGTAAGACGCACAGTGGTGGACTCGGTCGGGGGAACGGAAGGAACGCGAAATCATAACGTCCCGCGCAGCGTGAAAAGGAGCCACGGCGCACTGCTTTTGTGCTAGGCCCGCCCCGGGTAAACCCGGCCTGGTTGCATTTGTACACACAGAGTGGCCCGTCACCATGGCGCACCTGGAGCAGAGCGTGTAGATTCACGAACTTTGAGCCGCCCGACTGCTGAAAAAGACGCCACCATGAACCAGGCCGCCCACGACAACGCCCCGCAGGTCGCCCAGACCACCCTCAAGGAACTGGGCCTGCGCCCCGGCATCGCGCTGCAGGTGCGGCGGCTGGTCGAGGGCGCCAGCAAGAAGGAGGCCCAGCTCTTCGGCGCCATCGAAAACCGCGGCGTCATGGTCGGCCCCCAGGGCCCCGAGGGCGAGGACCCGGGCCTGACCGAAGGCGACGTCTGCATCGTGCGCGGCTTCACGGGCCAGCACGAGTTCTCCTTCATCAGCAAGGTGCTGCAGACCTATGACAAGCCCTTCGTCTATGCGTTGCTGGCCTACCCCAACCAGGTCGATGCGCGCCTGGTGCGCCAGTCCCTGCGCACCAAGACCCGCTGGCCCGTCGTGACCCAGATGGGCGAACAGCAGCAGGAAGGCCTGCTGATGGACATCAGCCTGCAAGGCGCCATGGTGAGCACCCCGGACACCGTGGCCGCTGTGGGCAAGGTCATCAGCCTCACGATCCAGGGCCTGGTCGAGGGCGAACTCAGCCCCATCACGGTCAAGGCCACGGTCTGCCACAGCCATCGCGCGCAGGATGGCGAGTCGCATTTCACCGGCATGGCCTTTCACTCCCTGACACAACAGGACAAGTTGGTGCTTAGCTACCTCACCAATACCCCACGCCCGTGAGGGGCAAGGATTTCAGGCCTTGAGTCTGTGCATTTCTGCATGGACAAAGCCGAAAAGAATACACACCGGTCAAGCGCGGGATAGCATCCCCGCCTAGCATGCGTCGTCCCCAGAACAGGAACGCATCACCATGAATCCGGAAGTCATCTCGAGCTACGACCCGCTTTACGTCGCATTGTCTTTTGCCCTGGCCTTCATCGGCTCCTTCGTTGCCCTTACCGCCGCCCGCCGCATGATCGGCCCCAACGGCAAGATCAACTCCTTCGACCTGCTCGCCGCCACCCTGGCCCTGGGCGGCATCGGTGTCTGGACCATGCACTTCATCGGCATGGCCGCCCTCAAGATGGACCTGCGCGTCGGGTATTCCATGGTCGAGACGGTGATCTCGCTGGTCGTGGTCTGTGCGGCCACGGCCTTCGGCCTGGTCCATGTGGCACGCGACCCCTCGAACCTGCAGCGTCTGCTGGTGGCAGGCGCCGCCGTGGGCCTGGGCGTGGTCGTGATGCACTACCTGGGCATGTACGGCATGCGCTTTGGGGGCTACATCGACTGGTCGACCGCGCTGGTGGCGCTGTCCATCCTGATTGCCGTCGTGGCCGCCACCGCGGCCCTCTGGCTGGCCTTCAACACCCGCCCCATCGCCCTGCGTCTGGTGGCCGCGGTGGTGATGGCCGTGGCCGTCTGCGCCATGCACTACACCGGCATGGCCGCGGCCGATTTCGTCTGCACCACGGCCGACCGCCTGGCGCCGCCGCGCGGCTTCGGTGTGATCATTTCCACCGACCTACCCGACGTGGTGACGGTCATGGCCATCGGCATCGCGCTGGTGCTGTCCATCGACCTGCTGGTGCAAAAGGCGATGCGCACCCAGAAGCTGCCACGCTGAAGCCCGGAATGGACGGGGGAGTTCCGGGATAATTCCGTCCCATGAACCCCCTGCTCCAGAAGCTGCAGCCCTATCCCTTCGAACGGTTGCGGCAACTTTTCGCCGGCATCACGCCCAACCCCGCCTACCGCCCCATCAGCCTGGGTATCGGCGAACCCAAGCACGCCACGCCTGATTTCATCAAGCAGGCTCTTGCGGACGCGCTGGACACCGGTTTGACCGGCTACCCCGCCACCGCCGGCGAACCCGCGCTGAAAGAAGCCATGGCCGGCTGGCTGCAGCGCCGTTATGGCGTGACGGTCAAGCCGGGCACCCAGATCCTGCCCGTCAACGGCTCGCGCGAGGCCCTCTTCGCGCTGACGCAGACCGTGGTGGATGGCAGCAAGCCCGGCGCTCTGGTGCTGTGCCCCAACCCCTTCTATCAGATCTACGAGGGCGGCGCGTTGCTGGCTGGCGCTCAACCGTATTACGTGCCCAGCGACCCGGCGCGCAACTTCGCGGTGGACTGGGACTCGGTGCCGCCCGAGGTCTGGGCCCGCACCCAGCTGATCTTCACCTGCTCACCCGGCAACCCCACGGGCGCCGTGATGCCCCTGGACGAGTGGCAGAAACTCTTCGCGCTCAGCGACCGCTACGGCTTCGTCATCGCCTCGGACGAGTGTTACAGCGAGATCTACTTCCGTGACGAGCCGCCGCTGGGTGGTCTGGAAGCCGCGCTCAAGCTGGGGCGCACGGATTTCAGGAACCTGATCGCTCTGACCAGCCTGTCCAAGCGCAGCAATGTGCCGGGCCTGCGCAGCGGCTTCGTGGCCG
>CAMLNH010000346.1 GCA_946481355.1 uncultured Curvibacter sp. | reverse complement strand
TCAAGTTCAACCCGCCCAAGACAGCAGGCCAGGACGACGTGACCGGCGAACCGCTGGTGCAGCGCGACGACGACAAGGAAGAGACCGTGAAGAAGCGCCTGGACGTCTACAGCGCCCAGACCCGCCCGCTGGTGGACTACTACAGCGGCTGGGCCAAGCAAGACCCGGCTGCGGCGCCCAAGTACCGCGCCATCAGCGGCATGGGAAGCGTAGAGGAGATCACGGCGCGCGCACTGCAGGCCCTGTCCAGCTGAGCCAGGCTGAGCCATGGGCAACGCCCTGCATCGCAGGGCGTTTTCATTTCAGCGCCTCAGGCCGGACTCGAACGCAGGCCATACGCCTGACCGCCGACAAAGAGATACTCCACGCGCAGGATGGCATCGCCTTTCTCGTCCTGGAAGGTAAAGCCCAGCACGCCGACCTCATCGCCCACCTTGAGCGGCGTCACCTTCCAGGCCTGCATGCGCGACAGCGGCGCGAGCTCGATCTCCCAGCGCCGGTCCTTGCGTCGCGGCAACTGGGCCTTGGCCAGCAGCGCCTTGCCGTCCACCGGCGCGCTCTGCGCGGGCAGCGCACGCTGCGCCAGATCGGCCGGCAGACTCAGATTGGCCGGCAGCTCCAGCACGAACTCGGCATGCGGGTTCTGCCAGCGCACACTTTGCACCCGCCCTTGCAGATAGAGAGGGCGATCCTGGTCGAAGCTGCTCCAGCCGTGGTGCGCGCGCGCCAGCGGCAACAGGCCGGGGCCGAAAGCCAGGGGAAGGGCCAGGCTCATGACGGTACGTCTTTGCATCGTGTGCTCCTCTGTGGTCAAAGATAGGCTATCCAGCGGCCACAGCCCAGCACGCCCAGCCAGATCAGCGTGGACAGAGCCATCTGCACACGCGCCAGGGTGTCAAGCTTGTGCAGCGAGCCGCGGCCATGGAACCAGCCCGCATTACACGCGGCCAGCAATAACAGCAGCATCTTGAGGGTGAAAGCCCGGTTGGCCAGCAGCTCCGCCGGCTGGGTGCCGAACATCAGCAGGCCCGAAGCGGCGGCCAGACCGAAACCCGCTACGGCCAGCGTGAGGCTGAGCCGGGCCAGCGCCTGTACCGGCAGGGCCGCGCCCAGGCCGAAAACGCGCAACTCCAGCAAGACCAGATTACCCAGCAGCAGCGCGACGCCGAAGAGATGCACCACCTCCAGGGCCGGATAGGCCCAGACACTGGTTTGCAGAGCGGCCCACATCTCAGCGCCCCAGCAGGTCCAGCATCAGTGCGAGCCGCGCCTTGACCGGGCTCAGCGGCAGGGCGGGGAATTCGTCGCCCGCGCGCGGCTGCAGCCAGCCATCTGCACAACGCGTCGTTCGCACGACACGCACACCTGCGGCCTGCGCGCGCCGGGCCGCAGCCTCGATCTCGTGATGCAGCGTGCCTCCCCCAGTGCCGGCCAGCACCAGGCCGCGCACAGGCGCGGCACCCAGGCGTGCCGCGGTGTCGGGGTCGACCAGGGCATCCAGCTGGGCGCCGCTGGCCGCAGCATGGCTCAGCACGATCTCCACACGCGGCAAGGCAGATGCCGCCAGCACGGCCTCCACGGACGCGGCGGGCGCGGGCACCTCTCGCTCACGCAGCCATTGCACCCGGCCCTGCCGCGCGAGACCCATGTCACCCGCCTCGCCCGAGCCGAAGGCATCGAGGCGCGAGCTGTGCAGCTTCTGCACTGCCTGCGCCCCCAGGATGCGGCCGGCGCAGACAGCGAGGACGCCCGCAGCACCGTGATCCGCCGCCACGGCCAGCGCATCGGCGAGGTTTCGCGGGCCATCGGCATCGGGCGCATCGGCCGGGCGCATGGCGCAGGTCAACACCACAGGCTTGCGCGGCGCCAGCAAGGCCTGCAGCAGCCAGGCCGTCTCTTCCAGCGTGTCGGTGCCATGTGTGATCACCAGACCCTGCACGTCCGCCTGCGCGAGATGGGCACGACACGCCTTCAGCAAAGCCTGCCAGACCGCCAGATCCATGTCCTTGCTGTCGATCTGGGCCACCTGCTCGACCTGCACCGTCACACCCGAGGGCACGACCACACCGGCCAGCAGTTCATCCACGGGTTTCTGTGCCGCGCGATAACGACCCGGGGCCGCACCCTGCGCCAGGCCGGCAATGGTGCCGCCCGTGCCCAGAACCACAATTTTTTGTCTGACCGCTTGCATTTCTCTTGAAACTGGTTAAAAATACAGTTACTGGATATCAAGACAGTGGCGTCTTGCCAGCCCCGCCCACAGGAGTCATGACGATGGACCTGCCGCAGTACCCGATCAAGCTGACCGCCCGCCAGCAGCAGATTCTGGACCTGATCCAGAGCGCCATTGCACGCACCGGCGCCCCGCCCACGCGCGCCGAGATCGCCGCCGAGCTCGGCTTCAAGTCCGCCAACGCGGCCGAGGAGCATCTGCAGGCCCTGGCGCGCAAGGGCGTGATCGAACTGGTCAGCGGCACCTCGCGTGGCATTCGCCTGCAAGGCGAGGCCCTGCGCTCCATCAACGAATCCCGCATCAAGCAATTTTCCCTGCCCATGCCGGACCTGGCCCAGTTGGCCCTGCCCCTCATCGGGCGTGTGGCTGCCGGCTCGCCCATTCTCGCGCAGGAGCATGTGGACCAGACCTACTACGTCGAAAGCTCGCTGTTCCAGCGCAAGCCCGACTACCTGCTCAAGGTGCGCGGCATGTCCATGCGAGATGCTGGCATCATGGACGGCGACCTGCTGGCCGTGCA
>CAMLNH010000345.1 GCA_946481355.1 uncultured Curvibacter sp. | reverse complement strand
ATCGCCCAGGTCAAGGTGCTGGGCCGCAGCCTCGACGAGGCCAAGGCCCGGGGTCTCAAGATGCTGGACCGCGTGGGCCTGATGGCGCACAAGGACAAGTTTCCGGGCCAGCTCTCGGGTGGCCAGCAGCAGCGCGTGGCCATCGCGCGTGCGCTGTCCATGGACCCCATCGTCATGCTCTTCGACGAGCCCACTTCGGCGCTCGACCCCGAGATGGTGGGCGAGGTGCTGGACGTGATGGTGACCCTGGCCAAGGAAGGCATGACCATGATGGTGGTCACGCACGAGATGGGTTTTGCACGCAAGGTGGCCAGCCGCGTGATCTTCATCGACGTCGGCGGCCGCATCCTCGAAGACTGCAGCAAGGACGAGTTCTTCGGCCACCCCGAGAACCGTCAGCCGCGCACCAAGGACTTCCTCAACAAGATCCTGCAGCACTGAGCGCATCGGCCTACAATTCGCCCATGCTTCACTTCGCCCGCATGTCCTCCCTGCGCGCCTGCTCCCTGCAGGCGCCGCATGCGCGTGCCTGGACGCCCTGCCTGCTGCCGCAGGCAGAGTCCTGAGCCCGGCGATCCACTTCCCCCTTTCTTTTCTCGCGCCGACACTGGATCACCGGGCCGCCTCAGGCGCTGCCGGCCCGGCTTGCCCGGGCCTTTCCGGAGTGTTTTCATGTTCTCTTCCGATACCGCCCGCCTGATGAGCGAGCTGGACCATGCCCGCATCCTGCGCTTGTTGCCGCAGCGGGGCGTGCCCGAGTTTCTGCGCGAACTGCTGCACGGCGCCGAGCTGCTGGCCCCACGTGATCTTCCCGCGCAGGTGGTCACCATGCACAGCCACCTGCTGGTCGAAGACCCGGCCAGCGGCACCCGTCAGGAGCTGACCCTGAGCTATCCCATTGACGCCGATCCGGCCCAGGGCCGCGTCTCCGTGCTGTCCCCGGCTGGAACCAGCCTGCTGGGCCTGGAAGAAGGCGAGACGGCTGAGTGGCTCACACCGGATGGCCGCCGGCACGCGCTGAGGCTGGTGCGGATTCTCTACCAGCCCGAGGCCAGCGGCGACTACCTGCGCTGACGGCCAAGCCTCGGGGGAGGGTGAGACAATCCGGGAATGGATACTCTGACGATCACCCGCCCCGACGACTGGCATCTGCACGTGCGCGACGGCGCCGCCCTGGCCGCCGTGGTGCCGCACACGGCGCGCCAGTTCGGCCGCGCCATCATCATGCCCAACCTCAAGCCGCCGGTGACCACGGCCACCGAGGCGGCGCACTACCGCGCGCGCATCCGCGCCGCCGTACCGGCCGGCGTGGACTTCGAGCCGCTGATGACGCTCTACCTGACCGACAAGTTGCCGCCCGAGGAGATCGAGCGCGCCAAGGCCATCGGCGTGGTCGCCTGCAAACTCTACCCGGCCGGCGCCACGACCAACAGCGATGCCGGCGTGACCGACATCCGCAAGATCTACAAGACGCTCGAGGCCATGCAGCGCGAGAGCCTGCTGCTGCTGGTGCACGGCGAAGTCACCAGCCCGGAGATCGATCTCTTCGATCGCGAGGCCGTCTTCATCGAGAAGCAGCTCCAGCCCCTGCGTCGCGACTTCCCCGAGCTCAAGATCGTCTTCGAGCACATCACGACGAAAGAAGCCGCGCAGTACGTGATGGGCAGTGACAAGTACACCGGTGCGACCATCACCGCGCACCACCTGCTCTACAACCGCAACGCCATCTTCACGGGCGGCATCCGCCCGCACTACTACTGCCTGCCCGTGCTCAAGCGCGAGACACACCGCCAGGCCCTGGTGGCTGCGGCCACCAGTGGCAGCCCCAAGTTCTTCCTCGGCACCGACAGCGCGCCGCATCCGGCGCACCTGAAGGAGCACGCCACGGGCTGCGCGGGCTGCTACACCGCGCACGCAGCCATCGAAATGTACGCCGAGGCCTTCGATGCCGTGGGCAAGCTCGACAAGCTCGAGGGCTTTGCCAGCTTCCACGGGGCCGACTTCTATGGTCTGCCGCGCAATCGCGGCAGTATCACGCTGCGACGTGAATCCTGGACGCCGCCCGAGAGCTTCGCCTTCGGCGAGGCCGAGCTCAAACCGCTGCGCTCGGGCGAGGCCCTGCCGTGGCGCATGGTCTAGCGTCCATCCATTGGGAGGTGCCCTGGCTGGGGCCCTACCGCGAGGTGGGTGAGCCTCTGGCGCAGGCTGTGGCCGCAGGGCGCAGCAATGCAGAAGTGCTTGACGCGGCGGGTGGCCCGCGGCGTTTTGTGCCGCAGGAGTTGCTGCCGGACGGCGTGGCCTACGAACGCTACATCTTTGAGACCGGCCAGGTGCCCACGCGCGAGGGCCTGCATGATTTCTTCAACGGCCTGGTCTGGCTGCGGTTCCCGCAGACCAAGCGCCGGCTCAACCAGTTGCAGGCGCAGGCCATCTCGGCTGACGGCATCCGTGCCGTGCGCGGTCCGCTGCGCGATGCGGCCACGCTGTTCGACGAAAACGCCGCCCTCTTGCAGGCGCCCGAGGTGTTCTGGGAGACCCTGGATGCTCGGGACTGGCAGCGGTTGTTCATCGCCCTGCGCCCGCAATGGGCCCAGGTGCAGCTGACCTTGTTCGGCCATGCTCTGCTCGAAAAGCTGGTGCAGCCGCGCAAGGACATCACGGCCCATGTCTACCGTGTGCCGCCGGGGCTGGATGCCCGGGACCTCGATGCCTGGCTGGCGCAGGATCTGGATGCCGGGCACTTGGCGCGCAAGCCTTTCCAGCCG
>CAMLNH010000344.1 GCA_946481355.1 uncultured Curvibacter sp. | reverse complement strand
CAGGAGGCGACCATGATTTCTGCACACGAACTCAACCAGCGCGGCCAGGCCATGCTGCCCGGCCACCTGGGCATCGTCATCACGCACATGGCAACCGGCGAGGTGCGTGCCGAGATGCCCGTGCGCACCGAGCTCATGGCGCCCAACGGCTTTCTGCACGCGGGCAGCATCGTGACCCTGGCCGACACCTGCTCGGGCTATGGTTGCATCACCAGCCTGCCCGAAGGGGCCAGCGGCTTCACCACCATCGAACTCAAGTCCAACCACCTGGGCACGGCGCGTGACGGGGTGGTGCTGTGCGTGGCGCGCGCCGTGCACAGCGGGCGCACCACCCAGGTCTGGGACGCCACCGTCACGCACCGCGAGAGCGGCAAGACGCTGGCGCTGTTTCGTTGCACGCAGATGGTGCTGTATCCCAAGGCCGGCGGCTGAGGCGGCTCAGAGCCGCACGACGCGGTTGCGGCCCTCGGCCTTGGCCTGGTAGAGCGCCTGGTCGGCACGTGCCAGCACCTCGCCGGCCTCGGTGTCGCCCTGGCGCGCGCAGCTCAGGCCCACGCTGGCCGTGAGGCGGCCCACGGCCGGGAACACGGCGCCGGCGATCGCCGCGCGAATTTTTTCAGCGATGAGCAGGGCCTCTTCCTCGTCGCGCACATCGGGTAGCAGCACCACGAACTCCTCGCCGCCATAGCGGGCCACGAAGTCGGTCACGCGCGTGCTCTGTGTGAGCAGGTGGCCCAGGCGGCGCAGCACCTCGTCACCGCTCTGGTGGCCATGCTGATCGTTGACGGACTTGAAGTGGTCGACGTCGATGAGCATGAGGCAGAAGCTGCGCTCGGTGCGACGCATCAGCTGGAAGCTCTCGTGCAGGCGGGCATCGAAGCGGCGCCGGTTGTTCAGGCCCGTGAGGCCGTCGACCGTGGCCAGGCGTTCGAGTTCCTGGTTGGCGATGGACAGCGCCTCGGTGCGCTCGCGCACCTGCTGCTCCAGCGAGGCGTTGAGCCCTTCCAGCTCACGCTCGTGCCGCAGCAGGGCACCGGTCATGGACTGGATGGAATCGCTGAGCTGGCGGATTTCGGTGACCTGCTCACGTTCCAGCGGGTAGATCGGCGGCTGGTCGCCCTGCTCGATGTGGTGCATGGCCTGGGCCAGCTGCTCGATGGGCTGGCTCACGCGCGTGGCCAGGCGGTAGGCGATGAGGGCGAAGACCAGGGCCGTGACCAGGCCGAAGAGCAGCAGCTGCTGGTGCAGGATCTGCATGGGCTCCACCGCCGCCTGCAGGGGCTGGCGCAGCACGATGCGCCAGCCCAGCGGCGTGCTGGTGTGGGCCTGCACCTCGGCCGTGCTGGTGAGGTAGGGTTTGCCGTCGTTCCAGCGCACCACCTCGTAGGGGGCTGACGTGCGCGCCAGCGAGGGCAGCTGCAGCGTGGCGGCGTGCCGGGAGGGGTAGAGGATGCGGCCGTCCTTGTCGGCGATCAGCACCTCGACCTGACGGCGCACCGCACTCTGGGTCATGACCGATTCCACCGTGTCCGTGACCCAACTCCAGTGGGCATGGGCGCTGAGCACGCCACGCAGACGGCCGCCATCATCGAGGATGGGGGCGGCGAAGTCGATGAAGCGCAGCGGCTCGCTGGGCGTGCGCTGCGGGAACTGCTTGGCCAGCAGAACAGCCTCGTGTACGTCGCCGGTGTAGGGCGCCTGGCGCGCGGCCTGGAACCAGGGACGCTGGCTCACGTTCATGCCCACCAGCAGGCCGCCGGTGGCCTGCAGCACGACGCCCTGTGCATCGGTGACGCCGATCCAGGCGTATTCGCCCGACGCCTGGATGCGCAGGTCCAGCGCCCGTGCCAGGTCCGGGTTGCGCAGGTCGCCGCGTGTGAACGGCGGCAACTGGGCGAGCAGACGGGTTTCCTTGTCGCGTTCGCCCAGATTGGCGGCCAGCAGATCGGCCGCCGAACGTGCGCTGATGTACAGGGTCTGGCCGCCGTGGTCGGCCAGTTCCTCTGTGGCGATGTGGCCCACATAGAGGCCCACGCTGAGCAGCGTGGCCAGGGACAGGCCGCCGAACCAGAGGGTCAGGCGGCCACGGAAACTGCGGGGGTTGAAGACGCTGGCCCAGGCAAGTGGCATGGTGCGGCTTTCCTTGCGTGCATGGTGGGCTCCCTGCTTCGCAGTGTATGCGCATTCGCAGGCCGCAGCCTGTGCCCCGGGCCGTATGCGTGCAGATGTCGCCGGCCATGCGTGTTTCCCCACGGTGCGCTGCGGAAAGCATCTGGCTGCAGAATGTCCGTCCAACCTTCCAGGAGCCGCTTCCCATGCAATGTCCCGTGTGCCAGAACGTCAGCCTGGTCATGTCCGAGCGCCAGGGCATCGAGATCGACTACTGCTCTCAATGCCGTGGCGTCTGGCTCGACCGCGGCGAGCTCGACAAGATCATCGACCGCAGCCAGAGCGCTGCGGCGCCCGCCGCACCCGTCCGAGCCGCCCAGCCGGCACCGGTTGAAGCGGATCGCTACCGCGACAGCCGCAGCGACGGTTATGGCCGCAAGCGCAAGCGTGAAGGCTTTCTGTCCGAGATCTTCGATTTTGATTGAGGAAGCACCATGCCCATCCCCTGGTTGACCGTCCTGCAGGCCGTGCCCTGGGGCGAGGTGATCCGCAACGCGCCCAAGGTGGCCGAGGGTGCACGCACGCTGTGGAACAAGGCCGCAGGCCCGGCCACGCCCGTGCCCCCCGAGCCGGCGCAGACGCCGGCGGTTCAGCCCA
>CAMLNH010000343.1 GCA_946481355.1 uncultured Curvibacter sp. | reverse complement strand
TTCGGTCTGGCCCAGGTCTACTTCTTCGTCTTCGTGATCATCCCGGCCATGCGCGGCCAGGGTGAGAAGGCGCCGCAGAAGCCCTGGGAAGCGGCTGAAGGCCTGGAGTGGGAAGTCCCCTCGCCGGCGCCCTTCCACACCTTCGAGAACCCCCCGAAGCTCGACGCCACGGCCACCAAGGTCATTGGCTGAGCCACGCACGGAGAGCCTGTGCCATGACGACGCCTGAACAGAATAAAGCCAACCTGCGACTGGGCCTGGTGCTGGCCACCGTGGCGCTGGCCTTCTTCCTGGGCTTCCTGGCCAAGTTCGTCCTCTTCGGCAAGTGAGCGGGCCATGAACCTGCGGCAAGAGAACGTGAAGATGGTGGGCAAGCTGGCCATTGTGGTGGCCGGCATGTTCGGCTTCGGCTATGCGCTGGTGCCCATCTACAAGCATCTCTGTGAGGCGCTGGGCATCAATGTGCTGGCCGTGGGCGAGCAGGACCGTAGCCTGCGCGCCGTCAACACCCAGGTCGATACCAGCCGCACCATCACCGTCGAGTTCGATGCCAATGTGCGCGGCCCCTGGCGTTTCAAGCCGGCGCAGACCTCGCTGCAGGTCCACCCAGGCGAGATGGCCACCGTGATGTACGAGTTCGAGAACGTGCAGGACCGCCGCATGGCAGCCCAGGCCATCCCGAGCTACGCGCCGCGCCAGGCCGCCGCGCACTTCAACAAGCTGGAGTGCTTCTGCTTCAACGAGTACACGCTGGAGCCCGGCGAGAAGAAGCAGTGGCCCGTGGTCTTCGTGGTCGATCCCAAGCTGTCCAAGGACGTGAGCACCATCACGCTGTCCTACACCTTCTTTGAAGTAGGCAGCAAGACGCCGGCCGCACCGACGGCGGCGCGCAAGACGGCATCGACGGAGACCGGCGCATGAGCAAGCCCACCGCCGTCCAGCAGGGTTCCGTCTGGGCCACGGTCAAGGCTGTGGCCTGGTCCTTCCTCGGCGTGCGCAAGGGCAGTGGTTTCCAGGAGGACATCAGCCGCCTCAAGCCCTACCACATCATTGCGGTGGGTCTGGTCGGCGGCATCCTCCTCGTATTGTTTTTGATTGGATTGGTGAACTGGATCGTGGCCTGACAAGGCAGCGGTCCGGATCTGAGCATTTAAGAGAACCAGAACCGGAAGTAATGGAGTAAACATGAGTTCTACGACCCACGGCGGCACCCCGTACTACTATGTGCCCGGCCCGTCCCGTCATCCCGTGATGGCGTCGATCGGTCTGTTCTTCGTCATCCTGGGCGCTGGCCAGTGGATCAACGGTTCCAGCTGGGGCAAGTACTCCCTGTTGCTGGGCCTGGTGTGGTGGCTGTTTGTCCTGTACCAGTGGTTCCGCGAAGCCATCGCCGAGAGCGAAGGCGGTCAGTACGGCCACAAGATCGACATCTCCTACCGCTGGAGCATGACCTGGTTCATCTTCTCCGAGGTGATGTTCTTCGGCGCCTTCTTCACCGCCCTGTGGTGGGCCCGTGCCCACTCGGTGCCGGCGCTGGGCAGCCTGGACAATGCGCTGCTGTGGCCCGACTTCAAGGCCGTCTGGCCCAGCGTCGTGGCGGGTGCCACGGCCTCGCCGGCCGGCATCATCGAGCCCTTCCAGACCATGGGCCCCTTCTGGCTGCCCACGATCAACACGGCCCTGCTGTTGACCTCGGGTGTCACGCTGACCATTGCCCACCACGCCCTGCGTGACGGCAACCGCGGCAAGACCGTCGGCTTCATGTGGATCACCGTGCTGCTGGGCCTGACCTTCCTGTTCGTGCAGGGCTACGAGTACTACCACGCCTACACCGACCTGAACCTCAAGCTCTCGTCGGGCATCTTCGGCTCCACCTTCTTCATGCTGACCGGCTTCCACGGCTTCCACGTGTTCGTCGGCATGCTGATGCTGTTCTTCATCACGCTGCGCCTGCAGAAGGGCCATTTCACGCCGGACCGCCATTTCGGCTTCGAGGGCGCGGCCTGGTACTGACACTTCGTCGATGTGGTCTGGCTCGGCCTCTACGTCGTCGTCTACTGGATGTAATTCCGGTCGACATCGAGCAAGGCGCCGCATCGCGGCGCCTTTTGCTTTCTTACCGTCCCAGCGGCACGCCGCGCGGCTCGATCCAGCCCAGGCTCCAGGCCAGCAGCACGAACAGGAATAGCGAGATGGACAGCGCGACACGCAGGGCCAAGGCCTTGGCCATCTGCCCCTTCTTGTCCCCGGGGCCTGGGCGGCGCAGCATGAAGAAACCGGCCAGGGCCAGCGAGGCGAGGATGCCCACGAGGGCGATGAGGAACAACCAATTCATGCCGCCACTCTATGCCCAATAGCTGGCGCCGCTGGGTGGTGCTGCTGGCTGCCTTTTTGCTTGCCGGCCTGACGGCACGCCTGGGCTTCTGGCAACTCGACCGTGCGCGGGTCAAGCTGGACCTGCAGGCCGCGCGACTGGCCGCGGATCGGCTGCCGCCGCTGGCCGGCATCGGCTTTGAGGCCGCCGAGCACCGCCGAGTGCGGGTGCAGGGCCGCTGGCGTCCCGAACTGCAGTTCTGGCTGGGCAACCGCCCGCACGAGCGTCAGGTCGGTTTCGTGCTTGTCACCCCGCTGCAATTGGCCGACGGCAGTCTGCTCTGGGTCCAGCGCGGTTGGCAGGCGCGGCAGAGCGCCGGCTATGCCGCACCGGATTGGCCGAGCAGCGTCGAGGGCCTGGTCAGCGTCGAAGGCCGGCTGCTGCGCCAGGCCTCCAGGGCCTTTGAACTGGGTGCCG
>CAMLNH010000342.1 GCA_946481355.1 uncultured Curvibacter sp. | reverse complement strand
CATGAACCTTGACCTGAGCTGGATCCTGCTCGGCCTGCCCGTCGCCTTCGTGCTGGGCTGGGTAGCCTCGCGCCTGGACCTGCGCCAGCTGCGCATCGAGAACCGCCGCAATCCCAAGGCCTACTTCCGCGGCCTGAACTTTCTGCTCAACGAGCAGCAGGACCAGGCCATCGATGCCTTCATCGAGGCCGTGCAGAACGACCCTGACACGTCCGAGCTGCACTTCGCGCTGGGCAACCTGTTTCGCCGCCGCGGCGAGTACGAACGCGCTGTGCGTGTGCACGAGCACCTGCTCGCACGGGCCGACCTGTCGGAGGCCGACCGCCAGCGCGCCCAGCACGCCCTGGCCCTGGACTTCCTCAAGGCCGGTCTGCTGGACCGTGCCGACAACGCCCTGCTCAAGCTCGAAGGCACGCCCTTCCAGGCCCAGGCCCGACTGGCCCGACTGGCCAATGCCGAGCGCGCGCGCGACTGGCCCCAGGCTGCCGCCATTGCGCGCCGGCTGGAAGACGCCGAGCACGGCAGCTTCAGCAGTCGCCTGGCCCATTACCTCTGTGAACAGGCGGCCGCCGAGCTGGCGCGCGGGGATATCGCGACCGCCCAGCAGTTGCTGGAACAGGCCATCAGCACCGCCCCTGCCGCCCCGCGTGCACGCATCGAGCTGGCCCGCCTGCAGATGCAGCAGAAGGAGCACGCCAAGGCCTGCGCCACGCTCGAAGACGCCCTGCAGGCCTGCCCGAGCGCCACGCCGCTGATCGCTGCCCCCCTCGCCCAGGCCGCCATTGCCAGCGGCCGCACCGTGAACGTGCTGGCCCGGTTGCAGGACATCTACGAACAGACGCCATCGCTCGATGTGCTCGAAGCCCTGGTGACGCTGCAGGCCGCCGCGGGCAGCAGCAGCACCAGCACGCGCGACTGGTACGCCCACCATCTGGAGCGCGAGCCCTCGCTCGTGGCCGCCGCCAAATGGCTGGCCGGCGAGCAGCTGGAGAACGAGCAGTTCCACCCCCAGGTCCAGCGCGCACTGGACCATGCTGTCAAACCACTCACGCGCTACCGCTGCGCCGCCTGCGGCTTCGAAGCCAAGCAGCATTTCTGGCAATGCCCGGGCTGCCAGGCCTGGGACAGCTATCCGGCGAGAAGAGTCGAAGAACTATGAAGATCACCCAAGCCCAACTCGCCAAGTCCCGCGTGCTGGTCGTCGGCGACGCCATGATCGACCGCTACTGGTACGGCGCCGTCGACCGCATCAGCCCCGAGGCGCCCGTGCCCGTGGTGCGCGTCACGCGCGAGGAGCTGCGCATCGGCGGTGCGGCCAACGTGGCCAGCAACGTGGTCTCGCTGGGCGCCAAGGCCACGCTGCTCACCGTGGTCGGTGACGACGAAGCCAGCCACACGCTGGAACGACTCGTGGCCCAGACCGGCATCACCCCGCACTTCGGCCGCGACGCCGATTTGCAGACCACCGTCAAGTTGCGGGTGATCGGCCGCCAGCAGCAGCTCATCCGTCTCGATTTCGAGAACAGCCCCAAGAGCGAGATTCTGGCCTCGCAGACCGCCGACTTCCTGCGGCTGCTGCCCGAACACGACGCCGTGCTTTTCTCTGATTACGGCAAAGGCGGTCTGGACCACGTGCACCACATGATCGAGCACGCCCAGGCAGCTGGCAAACCCGTGCTGATCGACCCCAAGGGCTCGGACTACTCGCGCTACAGTGGTGCCACGGTGATCACGCCCAACCGCGCCGAGCTGCAGCAGGTCGTAGGGGCCTGGAACAACGAAGATGAATTGCGTGCCAAGTCACGTGCCCTGCGAGAAAAACTGGGGCTGAGCGCCCTGCTGCTCACCCGCAGCGAGGAGGGTATGACCCTGTACGACGCAGAGGGCGAGACCAGCGTGGCCGCCCAGGCACGCGAGGTGTTCGACGTGACCGGCGCCGGCGACACCGTGATCGCCACCCTGGCCGCCTTGGTGGGCGCCGGCCTGCCCTTGCGCGAGGCCATGCCCTTGGCCAACAAGGCAGGTGGCATCGTCGTGGGCAAGTTCGGCACGGCCACTGTCAGCTACGACGAGTTGTTCGGCACACATTGAAATTCTGAGGATAGAACCATGACACGCGTCGTAGTCACCGGGGCCGCCGGGTTTAGTTCCGACATAACTTGTCAAGGCAAGTTAGTCTTCTCTGAAACCAGCTGGAGTTAATCATGAGAGTTGTAGTCACCGGTGCGGCTGGTTTTATCGGCGCCAACATCGTCAAAGGCCTCAACGCCCGCGGCATCGACGACATCATCGTGGTCGACGACCTGAGCCAGGGCGACAAGTTCCGCAACATCGCCGACCTGAAGATCGCCGACTATGTGGACCTGGACGACTTCTATCCCAATTTTGAGGAAGGCCACTACGGCAAGGTCGAGGCCGTCTTCCACGAAGGCGCCTGCAGCGACACCATGGAGCAGGACGGCAAGTACATGATGGACAACAACTACACGCTCTCGTGCGAGTTGTTCCAAGCCTGTCAGCGCTATGGCACGCGCCTGCTCTACGCCTCCTCGGCCGCCACCTATGGCGGCTCCGAGACCTTCCGAGAAGAGCCCGCCTTCGAAGGCCCGCTCAACGTCTACGGCTACTCCAAGCTGCTGTTCGACCAGCGCATGCGCCGCGAGCTGGGTACCAAGTTCGAGAAGGCCAAGATCCAGGTGGCGGGGTTCCGCTACTTCAACGTCTACGGTCCGCGCGAGCAGCACAAGGGTCGCATGGCCAGCGTGGCCTACCACCAGTTCCACCAGTTCCGCAACGAGGGCAAGGTCAAGCTCTTCGG
>CAMLNH010000341.1 GCA_946481355.1 uncultured Curvibacter sp. | reverse complement strand
CGCCCCAAGAGGAGACCCACCGATGGATTACCTGCTGGCCCTGGACCAGGGCACTTCCAGCTCGCGCAGCATCGTCTTTGCCCGCGACGGCAGCATCGTGGCCATGGAGCAACGCGAATTCCGTCAGATCTACCCGCAACCCGGCTGGGTGGAACACGATCCGATGGAAATCTGGCAGACCCAGCTGGACACCGCGCGTGCCGTGCTGCGCAAGGCGAAGCTGGACGCCAAACAGATCAGAGCCATAGGCATCACCAACCAGCGCGAGACCACCGTGGTCTGGAACCGCAAGACCGGCCGCCCCATCCACAACGCCATCGTCTGGCAGGACCGCCGCGCCGAACCGAGCTGCGCCGAACTGCGCGCACGCGGCCTGGAAGACACCATCATGGCCAAGACCGGCCTGCGTGTGGACGCCTACTTCTCCGGCACCAAGCTGCAATGGATCCTGGACCACGTGCCTGGGGCCCGCGCTCAGGCGGCGCGCGGTGAGCTGGCCTTCGGCACCGTGGACGCCTGGCTGATCTGGCAGCTCACCGAGGGCCGCATGCACGTGACGGACGTCAGCAATGCCTCGCGCACCATGCTCTTCAACGTGCACGAGAACCGCTGGGACGCCGAGCTCCTCGCGGCGCTGGACATCCCGGCGGCGCTCATGCCCGAGGTGCGCCCCTCCAGCGCCGATTTCGGCCGCACCGTCGAGCCGCTGCTGGGCGCGGCCATCCCCATCGGCGGCGTGGCCGGCGACCAGCAGAGCGCCCTCTTCGGCCAGGCCTGCTTTGCCGCCGGCCAGGCCAAGAACACCTATGGCACGGGCTGCTTCATGCTCATGCACACGGGCACGCGCTTCCACACCAGCCACAACGGCCTGATCACCACCAGCGCGGCGCAACCGCGCGCCACGCCCGAGTTCGCGCTCGAAGGCAGCGTCTTCATCGGCGGCGCCGTGGTGCAGTGGCTGCGCGACGGCCTGCACGCCATCCACAGCAGCAGCGAAGTGCAGAGCCTGGCGCAGAGCGTGCCCGACGCTGGCGGCGTGATGTTCGTGCCGGCTTTCACCGGCCTGGGCGCGCCCTACTGGCAGCCCGATGCGCGCGGCGCCATCGTCGGCCTCACGCGCGGCACCACCATCGCCCACATCGCGCGCGCCGCACTCGAGAGCATCGCCTTCCAGAGTGCCGCCCTGCTGCAGGCCATGAGCCGTGACGCGGTGGAAAACGGCGGCGTGCCCGTCAGCGAACTGCGCGTGGACGGCGGCGCCTGCGTCAACGACTTCCTCATGCAGTTCCAGGCTGACCTGCTGGGCATCCCCGTGCTGCGGCCCGCCGTGGTCGAAACCACCGCCCTGGGCGCCGCCTACCTCGCGGGCCTGAGCTGCGGTCTGTACGACAACCTCGAAGAGCTGTCGCAGCAGTGGCGCGTGGACCGCACCTTCGTCCCCACGCTGCCGCGTGCCCGCGCCGAGGAGCTGATGGCGCGCTGGGAACACGCTGTCCGCCAGACCATCGCCGCCTGAGCCGCCCACCGGCGGGCCGGACGCAAGCTGCGACAATCGGCACTGTCCCACCCACTTCCCTGGAGACGGCGGCCTGCGAGCCCCGCGCACCACAAGATGAACGAACGCATCGCCATCATCGGCGGCGGCAATATGGCCAGCGCCATCATCGGCGGCCTGATCAAGAAAGGCCTGCCCGTCGCCCGCATCGAGGTCATCGACACCAACCCCGAAGCACGCCAGCGCCTCAAGGACAACTACGGCCTCGTGGCCCATCCCGATCCGGGCCCCTTCCTCAAGGACTTCCCCATCGTGATCTGGGCCGTCAAGCCCCAGACCTTCAAGGACGCCGCCGTGCCCACAGCACCCTATGTGAGCCAGGCCCTGCATCTGAGCGTGGCCGCCGGCATCCCCACCGACAGCATCAAGCGCTGGCTGGGCGTGGAGCGCATCGTGCGCAGCATGCCCAACACCCCGGCCCTGATCGGCCGGGGCGTCACCGGCCTGTACGCCCGTGACGGCGTCACCGAGCAAGATAGAAAGCACATCGAGCACATCGCCTCGGTCATGGGCGAATTCGTCTGGGTCGAGCGCGAAGACCTGCTCAATGCCGTCACCGCCCTCTCGGGTTCGGGCCCGGCCTATGTCTTCTATTTCCTCGAAGCCATGACGACGGCCGGCGTGGAGATGGGCCTGACGGCCGAGCAGGCCTACCAGCTCGCCGTGGAGACCTTCCGCGGTGCCGGTGAGCTGGCGAAGTTTTCCGACGAGCCGCCCGAGGTGCTGCGCCAGCGCGTCACGTCCAAGGGCGGCACCACGCACGCGGCCATCACCCGCATGGATGCCAGCGATATGAAAGCCCTCTTCGGCCAGGCCCTGCACGCGGCCGAGCGACGCTCCGAGGAACTCGGCGCCGAGTTCGGCAAGGACTGATTACCTGAAGCAGTAGCCGGCCACCACGCCGGCGAACACCGTGCAGC
Organism: uncultured Curvibacter sp.; assembly: GCA_946481355.1. Next base: position 385 of record CAMLNH010000341.1, on the reverse strand, counting down.
CGAACCAGTGGTTGACGCGGAAGGCCTGGAAGCAGCCCTCGCGCGTGCGCCCGCGAATCAGCCGGTGATGCCAGACGATCTGGGCCACAGCCGCCACCAGGGTCAGGAACCAGACCCAGGGCGCGAGGCGCTCGACCAGCAGCACGGTCCAGACGATCAGGTGGATGACGTAGAAGGACGTCACCGCCGCCACGTCCCAGGAGCCCAGCGTGATGGCCGAGGTCTTCATGCCGATGCGCAGATCGTCATCGCGGTCCACCATGGCGTACTCGGTGTCGTAGGCCAGCACCCAGAACAGATTGCCGATCAGCAGGCCCCAGGCCAGCAGCGGCACCTGCTGCTGCACGGCGGCAAAGGCCATGGGGATGCCGAAGCTGAAGGCCAC
>CAMLNH010000340.1 GCA_946481355.1 uncultured Curvibacter sp. | reverse complement strand
GCGCGGCGCCAGGCCTTGTGACACTTCTGCCTTGCCCACGGGCGGCGCGTCCTTGCGGGCCTGGCGTACCAGGGCGCGCAGCTGCTGGCTGTCGGTCTGCGGGAAATCGGCCATCCACTGGGCCAGCGCATCATCGCTGGCGATCAGGCGGTCGCGCCATTGCTCGGCGGTGTGCAGCAGGGCGGTTTCACGCGCCGAGGGCATGTGCTGTTCCACCAGGGCGGCGCGCGCGGCCTCGCGCACCTCGGGGTCGAGCTGGCGCATGAGCTTGCCCACGAACTGCATCTGGCGGCGCTTGCCTTCGAAATTGGTGATGCGTTTGGCCTCGGCCAGGGCTTCGAGCAACTTGTCCGGCAGGTCCAGCTTGGCCATGAGGTCGGCGCGCAGCGTCAGCAGCTCTTCACCGAGTTTCTGCAGCTCGGTGCTCTCGCGCTTGAGATCGGTCTTGCTGATGTCGACGTCGCCTCTGAGCTCGCGCTTGAGCTCCAGGTCGAGTTCGCTGCCTTCGGCGACGAACTGGCCTTTGACGTAGTAGCCTTTTTTGGGTTTGCGGGACATGGGGGAATATTTCTGCGGCCCGGGGGGCTGCGTGCACGGGCAAGTATCATAGCCTCGCCATGAACAAACCCCACCTCCGTGCCCGTACCGGTGCTGACAGCGGCTTCAGCTACAGCCGCGACACCTTCGAAGAACTCGTGGACGCCGCCCTGGCCCACGCCAAAAAGCTCGGTGCCACCGATGCCGGGGCCGAGGCCTCCGAAGGTTGCGGTCTGAGTGTCTCGGTGCGCAAGGGCGAGCTGGAGAACGTGGAGCGCAACCGCGACAAGTCACTCGGTGTCACGGTCTACCTGGGGCAGCGCCGCGGCAATGCCAGCACCTCGGACTTCTCGCGTGCGGCCATCGAGCAGACCGTGCAGGCAGCCTACGACATCGCCCGCTTCACGGCCGAAGACCCGGTGGCCGGTCTGCCCGACGCCGAGGACATCGTGCGCCACGACGAGGCCGGGCGCGAACTCGATCTCTTCCACCCCTGGAATATCCGCAGCGAAGAAGCTGCCGAGCTGGCGCGTGCCACCGAGGCCGCGGCCTTCAAGACCGACAAGCGCATCACCAACAGCGAAGGCGCGGCCGTCTCGGCCCAGCAGTCGCATTTCTTCAGCGCGCACACGCGGGGTTTTCGCGGCGGCTACGCCAGTTCGCGCCACTCCATCTCGGTCTCGCCCATTGCGGGCAAGGGCGAGGACATGCAGCGCGACTACTGGTACAGCTCGCATCGCCACCCCGAAGACCTGGCCCTGCCCGAAGCCATCGGCCGCTACGCCGCCGAGCGCGCGCTGAGCCGCCTCAAGGCGCGCAAGATCAGCACGCGCGAAGTGCCCGTGCTGTTCGAGTCGCCGCTGGCCGCCGGTCTGCTGGGCGCGCTGGTGCAGGCGCTGTCCGGCGGCGCGCTCTACCGCAAGAGTTCCTTTCTGCTTGATTCCCTGGGTACGCAGGTGCTGCCCAGCCATATCGATGTGCTCGAAGATCCCTTTCTGCTGCGCGGCAAGGGCAGCTCGCCTTTTGACGAGGAAGGTGTGCGCGTGCAGGCGCGTTCGGTCATCGAGGCCGGCCGCGTGCAGGGCTATTTCCTGAGCAGCTACTCGGCGCGCAAGCTGGGCATGAAGACCACGGGCAATGCCGGTGGTTCGCACAACCTGATCCTGAGCTCCAGCCAGACCCGGCCGGGCGACGACCTCGACGCCATGCTGCAGAAGCTGGGCACGGGCCTCTTCGTGACCGAGCTCATGGGCCAGGGCGTGAACTACGTGACGGGCGACTACTCGCGCGGCGCCAGCGGCTACTGGGTGGAGAAGGGCCGCATCGCTTACCCGGTGCAGGAGATCACCATCGCCGGCAATATGAAGGACATGCTCATGGGCATCACCGCCGTGGGCGCCGACGCCTACAACTACGGTGCCAAGACCGTGGGGTCCATCCTCATCAATCGCATGAAGGTAGCGGGGAGCTAAAGCCGTCGGCACCTGCGCGACAGGTGCCTGAGCCCTTGTGCTTTTAGCATCGGTGGGACGCTGTCCACAGAGGCTCCTTCACCATGACTCCGCTGCCGCAAGACCTGGCCGATGCCAACCTGATCGAAGCCGTGCGCGAGCACGCGCGCTGGCAAGAGCCATGCGTGCTGAGCGAAGAAGGTGGCGTGCTGCTCATGGCAGGTGCCAATGCCTTCCCCGGAGCCTTCCGCAACTGCGTGCTGCGGTTGGATGCGCAGGTGCCACCGGCTGTGGTGCTGGCGCGGGCGCAGGCTTTCTTTTATCCTCAGGGGCGCGGCTACACCTTGCTGGCCCGCGCCAGCCGTGACGCCGATCTGATCGCCACCTTGCAGGCCGCAGGCATGAATCCCTTGGCCGACAGCCCCTGCATGCTGGTCGAGGCACCGGTGGCCGATGCCGCGGTGCCCGCGGGCATCCGCATCGAGCGCATGCGTGAGCTGCGTCATGTGCAGGACGCGGTGCGCATCAATGCCGAGGCCTACGAGGCGCTCCGGCTTCCGGCGGCCGAGACCCGTGTGTTTTTCGGCCAGCCACAGGCCCTGCTGTCACCGCAGGTGACGGGCTTCGTGGCCTATCGCGGGGCGGAGCCCGTCTCGACGGCGCTGACGCTGCACAGCGGGGAAGGGGCCGGGGTCTACTGGGTGGGCACGGCGGCCAGCGCGCAGCGCATGGGCCTGGCCGAAGTCTGCACCCGGCTGGCCACCAACGCCGGCTTTGCGGCTGGCGCGCGGGCGGTGACGCTGCAGGCCAGCCCCCTGGGTGAGCCCATCTACCGGCGCATGGGCTACCGCAACTACGACCGCCAGCTGCGTTTCC
>CAMLNH010000339.1 GCA_946481355.1 uncultured Curvibacter sp. | reverse complement strand
GCGCCGGCGCGGCGACACGGTGGCCCGGCGGTACAGCACCTCGGCCGCTGCTTCGTCCGGCGTGCCCACTGCAGCGGCGTATTTCTGCTGCGCGGCCTTGACCTGCTCCGGGTCGGCGACGAAGCGCTCGCTCATGAGCAGCCACAGATCGCGCCGATGGGCCGGCGACGCGCTGGCGTACCAGTCGATCAGCTCCCCGGCGCGGCGGCCGCCCTCGACCTCGCTGACCAGTGGATCGACGATGCCCTTGAGCTCGTCGAGCTTTTGGCGCAGGGCGCGTGGCGACAGGGCCTCCTCGCCCTGGCGCAGCCGGGCCTTGAGCCGCTCGTGCGTGGAACGCGCCGGCGCGGGCTGGGACGCCACGGCGGGTGCACGCAGACGGGAAACACGGTCGCTCAGCCATTCCCGGGTGTTCATGCGGTGATCCTCGAAGTGTGGAGACGGGCGAGGTCGCGCAGCGCCACGCGCTGGCGGGTCAGATGGGTCCGCATGGCCGCCTCCGCGCCCTTGGCGTCCCTGGCCTTGAGCGCGGCATACACCGCCATGTGCTCCGACAGGCTCTGCTCCAGCCGGCCGGGTGCGTGCAGCTGCTGCAGGCGCGCGAGCTTGACGATCTTGCGCAGGTCGCCGATCACCTGCGCCAGCCAGCGGTTGTTGGCCAGCACGATGATGGCCTCGTGGATCGCGTAGTTGGTGTCGTAGTACTCGGTGATGCGCTTGGCCTTGGCGGCACGCTGCAGGCGGTCGTGCAACTGCTCCAGCGCCTGCAGGTCGGCGTCGGTCGCGTTGTTGGCGGCTTCGAAGGCGCACCGCCCTTCCAGAAGGGCGATGACCGGAAAGATTTCGTCCAGGTCCCGTTCGGTGATTTCGCTGACGAAACAGCCGCGCCGCGGCTCGTGCCGCACCAGGCCTTCGGCGGTCAAGACCTTGAGGGCCTCGCGCAGCGGCGTGCGTGAGATCGACAGCTCCGCACAGAGCGCAGGCTCGTCGATGAAGCGCCCGGGCGCCAGGTCCCCCGCGAAGATGCGCTCGCGCAGCTTCGCGGCCACCTCATCGTGCAGGGAATTGAGCACCAGTCGCATAAGGCAGTCGCTCCATGATTACCTGTAATTACAGATAATTCTAAAAATCCTGCCGTCGGGCGCAAGCCCGTACAAACCCTCAGATTGCAGGTTCCGCCAGCTCAGCCACGCCGACCGGCCCAGACCCACAGCGTGGCGCCCCCCAGAATCATGGGCACACACAGCCACTGCCCCATGCTCATGCCCAGGGACAGCAGGCCCAAGTGGGCATCCGGCTCCCGGAAGAACTCGGCGATGAAGCGGAACAGGCCGTAGCCGAACAGGAACGCACCGCCCACCTGCCCCGTCGCGCGCGGCTTGCGCGCGTACCACCACAACAGCACGAACAGCAGCATGCCTTCCAGCAGGAACTGGTAGACCTGCGAAGGATGCCGCGGCAAGTCGCCCGCTCCGCGGAACACCATGGCCCAGGGCAGCGACGGGTCGGCCACCCGCCCCCAGAGCTCTCCATTGATGAAGTTGCCCACACGCCCGGCCGCCAGACCGGTGGGCACGCACGGCGCCACGAAGTCCATCACCTGGAGCCAGGGACGCTGGCGGCTGCGCGCGTACCAGACCATGGCAATGATCACGCCCAGCATGCCGCCATGAAAGCTCATGCCGCCCTCCCAGACAGCAAAGATCTCCAGAGGGTGGCTCAGGTAGTACGCGGGTTTGTAGAACAGGCAATAGCCGATGCGCCCGCCCAGCACCACGCCCATCACCCCCAGGAACAGGATGTCCTCGACATCCTTGCCCTCCCAGGGCCTGGGCGTTCGGACCGACGCGAACGGCTCGTGCTTCAGGCGGGCACGCCCGAGCAGAATGAAAAGCCCGAAGGCCGCAAGGTAGGTCAGCCCGTACCAGTGGATGGCCAGTGGGCCAAGCTGCAGGGCGACAGGATCAATCTGGGGATGAATCAACATGGCCTGCGATTGTGCACGCAGGCCATGCCCTCTTCCTGTCAGTCGAGCATCGACAGGTCGCGCACCGCGCCCTTGTCGGCCGAGGTGGCCAGCAGGGCATAGGCCTTGAGCGCGGCCGTCACCTTGCGCGGGCGCGGTTGGACCGGCTTCCAGCCCTTGGCATCCTGCTCGGCACGGCGCTGCGCCAGTTCCTCGTCGCTCACCAGCACGTTGATGCTGCGGCTGGGGATGTCGATGCGGATGCGGTCTCCGTTGCGGACCAGGCCGATGGCGCCACCAGCTGCGGCCTCGGGCGAGACGTGGCCGATGGACAGACCCGAAGTGCCACCAGAGAAGCGACCATCGGTCAGCAGTGCGCAGGCCTTGCCCAAGCCCTTGGACTTGATGTAGCTGGTGGGGTAGAGCATCTCCTGCATGCCAGGGCCACCCTTAGGGCCTTCGTAGCGCACGATCACCACGTCGCCCGCCTTGACCTTGTCGGCCAGGATGTCGGCCACCGCCTCGTCCTGCGATTCGGTGACGTAGGCCGAGCCCTCGAACACCAGGATGGACTCGTCCACGCCCGCGGTCTTGACCACACAGCCGTCCAGCGCGATGTTGCCGCGCAGCACCGCCAGGCCACCCTCTTTCGAGAACGCATGGTCGAACGAGCGGATGCAGCCTTCGGCGCGGTCGAGGTCCAGGCTGGGCCAGCGGGTGGACTGGCTGAACGCCACCTGCGTGGGAATGCCGGCCGGGCCGGCCATGTAAAAGGTCTTGACGGCGTCCGACGGGTTGCGCGCGATGTCCCACTGGTCCAGTGCGTCCCTCATGGTTTTCGCGTGAATGGTGGGCACGTCGGTGTGCAGCTTGCCAGCGCGGTCGAGCTCACCCAGGATGGCCATGATGCCGCCCGCGCGGTGCACGTCTTCGATGTGGTACT
>CAMLNH010000338.1 GCA_946481355.1 uncultured Curvibacter sp. | reverse complement strand
TGGGCCAGCGCATGCGCGGCGTGGTGGCCTACGCCGAAGACCCCTGCGGCGCCGAGGACGGCTTCTCCGGCCGCGAGGTGATGGCCGAGTTCCGCCGCGCCACCGGCCTGCCCACGGCCACCAACATGGTCGCCACCGACTGGCGCCAGATCAGCCACGCGCTCTCGCTGCAGTCGGTGGACATCCCGCTGGCCGACCCGCACTTCTGGACCATGGCCGGCAGCGTGCGCGTGGCCCAGACCTGCCGCGACTGGGGCCTGACCTGGGGCTCGCATTCCAACAACCACTTCGACGTCTCGCTGGCCATGTTCACCCACGTGGGTGCCGCGGCACCGGGCAAGGTGACGGCCATCGACACGCACTGGATCTGGCAGGACGGCCAGCGCCTGACCAAGGACCCGCTGAAGATCGTCGGCGGCCATGTGCAGGTGCCCAAAAAACCTGGCCTGGGTGTCGAACTCGACATGGTCGAGGTCGAGAAGGCGCACCAGCTCTATAGGCAGCACGGCCTGGGCGCGCGGGACGACGCCATGGCCATGCAGTACCTGATCCCCGGCTGGACATTCGACAACAAGCGTCCCTGCCTGGTGCGCTGATTCCCTACTTTTGCGAGCTGATCCATGAGCACCTCTTTTTCCTCCTACAACGCGCGCACCGGCGAAGTGCTGGACACGCTGGCCGCCTCGACCCAGGCTGACATCGACGCTGCGGCTACGGCGGCGGCCGCCGCTTTCCCGCTCTGGCAAGCCAGCAGCGGTGTCCAGCGCGCCACGCTGCTGCGCGCCCTGGCCACCGGCCTGGAAGCCGGTCGTGAGGCTCTCGTCACCATCGCCGACCAGGAAACCGCCCTGGGTCCGGTGCGCCTCAATGGCGAACTCGATCGCACGGCCTTCCAGCTGCGCCGCTTCGCCGACATCGCCGAGCGCGGCGTGCCCTTCGACTTTCTCGACGATCCGGCCGTGGCCGGTGCGCCGCCCGCGGGGCATCCCGCCATGCAGCGCTGGTCCCTGCCCGTGGGCCCGGTGGCCATGTACGCAGCCAGCAACTTCCCCTTCGCCTTCTCGGTGCTCGGTGGTGACACCGCAGCCGCGTTGGCCGCGGGTTGCCCGGTCGTGATCAAGGGTCACCCGGGCCATCCGCAGCTCACGCAACAGACGTATGCGCTGATCCAGCAGGTGCTGGCGGCCCAGAAGCTGCCGGCCGGCCTCGTGGGCCTGGTGCAGGGTGCGAGCAACGAGGTGGGCGTGCAGCTGGTGCGCCACCCGGCCATCGCCGCGGCAGCCTTCACGGGTTCCACGCGCGGCGGTGCGGCGCTGGCGGCCGAGGCGGCGGCGCGTCCGCGCCCCATCCCCTTCTACGGCGAGCTCGGCTCCATCAACCCCGTGATCGCGCTGCCTGCCGAGCTGAAGGCCAAGGGCGCCGAGCTGGCCACCACGCTGGCCGGCTCCATCACCCTGGGTTGCGGCCAGTTCTGCACCAACCCCGGTGTCATCGTGCTGCTGGACGCGGGGCCGGCCGACGCCAAGGCGGTCAACGACGCCTTCGTGCAGCAGCTGGGCCTGGCCCTCGCCGGCCAGAACCCGCACGCCATGCTCACGCAGGGCATGCGCGGCAATTTCGACCAGGGTATCGCCCACTGGGGCGAGGCCGGCGCCAGCTTTGTCGTGCACGAGGTGGCCGCGGCGGGCCAGCCGCCGCGCCCGGTGCTGGCCCAGGTGAGTGCGGCTGATTTCATCGCCAAGGTGGCGTTGCGTGAAGAGGTCTTCGGCCCCAGCAGCCTTGTGGTGCGTGCGGCCAGCGTGGCTCAGGCCCTGCAGGTGCTGCAGGCCGTGGGCGGTTCGCTGACCGTCACGGTCTGGGGTGCGCAGACAGACAGCGCGGACGTGCAGGCGCTGGTGCGCGGCGCCATGGCCATTGCAGGCCGAGTGCTCTTTGCCGGCGTGCCCACGGGCGTGGCCGTCACGGCGGCGCAGCAGCATGGCGGCCCCTGGCCCAGCAGCACCCGGCCTGAGAGCACCTCGGTGGGTGATGCGGCGCTGGCGCGCTTTCTGCGCCCGGTCAGCCTGCAGGATGCGCCGGCCTGGCTGACGGCCCGCCAAGGCCGCCCTCTGTGACAGAAAGGGGCCGCTGGCCGGCGTTCAGCCTGCCAGCGCAGCTTTCACGGCAGCCGAGACCTGGCCCATCTCGGCCTTGCCGGCCAGGCGGGTCTTGACCACGCCCATGACCTTGCCCATGTCGCCCGGGCCCTTGGCGCCCAGTTCAGCCACGATGGCCTTCACTTCGGCCGCCACTTCCTCGGCCGAGAGGCGCTGGGGCAGGTAGGCCTCCAGCACCTTGATTTCGGCCGTTTCCTTGTCGGCCAGATCCTGGCGCGCGGCCTGCACGAAAGCGGCGACCGAGTCCTTGCGCTGCTTGATCAGCTTGTCGACGATGGACACCACAGCGGCGTCATCGAGCGTGACACGCTCGTCCACTTCCTTCTGTTTCATGGCGGCCAGCAGCAGGCGGATGGTGCCCAGGCGCTCGCTGTCCTTGGCGCGCATCGCGGCCTTCATGTCGTCGGTGATCTGGTCCTTGAGTGACATGGCAAATACTCCGTTTGAAAAAACAAAACCCGCGCCTGGCGTCCCGGGCACGGGTTTTCTTGTCTGAGGTCCGTGAGCCGGGACTATCAGTACAGCTTCTTGGGCAGCTGCATCGAGCGGATGCGCTTGTAGTTGCGCTTGACGGCGGCGGCCTTCTTGCGCTTGCGCTCGGCGGTGGGCTTCTCGTAAAACTCGCGGGCGCGCAGGTCGGTCAGCAGGCCCAGCTTCTCGATGGTGCGCTTGAAGCGGCGCAGCGCCACGTCAAACGGCTCGTTTTCTTTAACACGGATGGTCGTCATTACGTCATGGTTTCCGAAATGTGCGGGCAGAGGGAGGGCAGGAAGATCGGGCCTGCACGCC
>CAMLNH010000337.1 GCA_946481355.1 uncultured Curvibacter sp. | reverse complement strand
GCAAGCCGATCAAGAGCGTCAAGGACATGAAGGGCCTGAAGTTCCGCGTCGGCGGTTTCGCCGGCAAGGTGGTCGAGCGCATGGGCGGCGTGCCGCAGAACATCCCCGGTGGCGAGATCTACCAGGCGCTGGAAAAGGGCACGCTGGACGCCGCCGAGTGGGTGGGGCCGTACGACGACCAGAAGCTGGGCTTCTACAAGGTCGCGCCCTTCTACCACTACCCCGGCTGGTGGGAAGGTGGTCCGCAACTGGACCTGTACATCAACAACAAGGCCTACGACACCCTGAGCGCCGAGAACAAGGCCATCGTCGAGGCGGCCGCCTCCCACGCCCACACCGTGATGCAGGCCAAGTACGACGCCAAGAACCCTGAAGCGCTCAAGCAGCTGGTGGCCAACAAGACCAAGCTCGTGGTCTTCCCCAAGGCGGTGCTGGACCTGGCTTTCAAGGAGTCCATGGCCCTGTACTCTGAAATCAGCGCCAAGAACCCGAACTGGAAGAAGGTCTACGCAGACTACTCCAACTTCCGTCGCGAATCCAATCTGTGGTTCCGCTTCACCGAGGCGCGCTTCGACAGCTATATGCAGGGCCAGAAACTGTAAGCACAGTCTCCGGATCTGCATCCAGCCCCGCTTCGGCGGGGCTTTTTTGTGTCGCGAGCGTGCCTCTTTCACGTTCGCGCCATTGACACCGCGCCGTGCCGTGGCACGATGGCCGCAGCGCGGCGTCAGTCCCCGGTGCCGCGCCCATCACCGTCAGCGCCTTGAAGCTCAACCCCGTCCTTGCCGTCGCCTATCTGGTGGGTGTGGTGGCGATTGCCACGCCGATCACGCTGGCGCTGAACTACACCGATCGCCAGTCCCTGCGCGAACTGGAGAACCAGGCCGCCATCCTGGCGTCGCAGGCCCTGCGGCGCAACGAGCAGATCACGGCCCAGGTCTACCAGGCGGTGCAGGAGATGGAGGCGGCCAACCTCAAGGATCCCTGCTCGCCGCAGGCCATGGAGCGCATGGTCCGTGCTTCCATGCGGGCCAGCCGGCTGCAGGCCGTGGGCTATGTGGAGAACAACCGGCTGCTCTGCTCCTCGCTGGGCTTTCACGGCGCAGGCCTGGACGTGGGAGTCGCCGAGTACGTGAGTCCGGGCGGACTGACCGTACGCTCGGACCGCCGTCTGCCCTACGACGACAAGAGCGTGTTCCGCATCAGCACGTCCGTGAAAAGCGGCTACACGGCCATCGTCCACACGGACAATGCCTTCGATATCCTCGATGACGACGTCGGGATCGGCGTCGGCCTCATCGGCCTGGGCAATATGCGGCCGATCTCGCAGGTGGGGGTCTGGAAGCCCGAATGGACCTTGCGTCTGGGATCGCACGCGAAGATCGGCTTTTACGACGGCGAGTACATCGTCGCCTTCGAGCGCTCCAGCAAGTACGCCTACTTCACCTATGCCGCGATCCCCGGGGCCCGGCTCGCCCAGGCCTGGCAGAGCCAGGCCCTGGTACTGGTGCCGCTGGGCGTGGCCGCGGGGCTGCTGCTGGGCTTCAGTGTCTATCTGGTGGCGCGCCAGCAGCTGGGTCTGCCCGCGCAGCTGCGCAGCGCGCTGCGCCGCGGCGAGCTCTATCTGCTCTACCAGCCCATCATCCATCTCGCCAGCGGGCAGTGGGTGGGGGCCGAGGCCCTGCTGCGCTGGCGCCGGCCCGATGGCGAGCACATCAGCCCGGCCGTCTTCATCCCCATGGCCGAGCGCACCCAGCTGATCGGGCGCATCACCGCGCACGTGCTGGACCGGGTGGCCCACGAAGCCGGCGCGCTGCTGCGCGAGCGGCCGGACTTCTTCATCTCGGTCAACTTCGCCTCCACCGATCTGCACGACCCGACCCTGCTCGAACAGCTGGAGGACGTGGTGCGCCGCCATGGCATCCGGCCCGCCTGCGTGCACATCGAGGCCACCGAGCGCACCTTCATCGACGCGACCGGCACGCGCGAGCCCATCCAGCGCATCCGGGGCCTGGGGCACCAGGTCGTGATCGACGACTTCGGCACCGGTTACTCCAGCCTGTCCTACCTGACCCAGCTTGAGGTTGACGGCCTGAAGATCGACAAGTCCTTCGTCGACACCATCGGCACCGACGCCGTGACCTCCCACGTGGTCAGCCACATCATCGCCATGGCGCAGTCGCTCAAGCTGCTCATGGTGGCCGAGGGCGTGGAGACCGAGGCGCAGGCCGCCTATCTGCGCGAGCGCGGCGTGCAGCTGGCCCAGGGCTGGCACTTCGCCCGGCCCATGCGCATCGACGCGCTGCAGGCGCAGCTGGCCGCTGCGCCGCGCGCCTGAACGATCCCGCCCCTGCTGCCTGGCCGACGGCATGAAAAAAGCCCCGCGGGGCGGGGCTTCTGGACAGCTGCAGTTACTTCTTCCGGTCCTGCTTCATCGCTTCTTGCAGGGCCTTCATCGGATCCTCGTCGGCCCGGCCCATGTCCTCTTCGTCCTCGGGCTTGAGTTCCTCGTCTTCCGCGTCCGTGCTCTCGGCGTCCGGCACGGCTTCTTCGCTGGCCCCGTCCGCATCGGGAGGTCGGATGTCGAGCTGCTGCATCACCTCGGCATCCGAGAGATTCTTGACCTTGTCGATATTGCCCGTCACCAGGTTCGGGAAGGCCATGATGCAACCCACCATGATCAGCTGCATCACGATGAAGGCAATCGAGCCCTTGTAGATCTGGCCCGTGGTCACAGCCGGAATGGTCTGGCCCGTGACGCGGTCGGTGTAGTCCTTCTTGGGCGCCACGCTGCGCAGGTAGAACAACGCGAAGCCGAAGGGGGGCGTCAGGAAGGAGGTCTGCAGGTTCATGGCGATGATCACACCGAACCAGATCAGATCGATGCCCATCTTCTCGGCCACCGGCGCGAGCAGCGGGATCACGATGAAGGCGATCTCGAAGAAGTCGATGAACATGCCCAGGA
>CAMLNH010000336.1 GCA_946481355.1 uncultured Curvibacter sp. | reverse complement strand
CACGGCGTTGGTCGAGCCACCCGTGGCCATGATCACGGCCACGGCGTTCTCGATGCTCTTGCGGGTGACGATGTCGCGCGGCTTCAGATCCTTCTTGATGGCTTCCAGCAGCACCTTGGCCGATTCCTTGGCCGAGTTCATCTTCTCGTCGTGCGGGTTGGCCATGGTGGAGGAGTAGGGCAGGGAGATGCCCAGGGCCTCGAAGGCGCTGGACATGGTGTTGGCCGTGTACATGCCGCCGCAGGATCCGGTGCCGGGGATGGCGCGCATCTCGATCTCGCGCAGGTCGGCGTCACTCAGGTTGCCGGCGGCGTTCTGGCCCACGGCCTCGAACACGCTGACAATGTTCAGGTCCTGGCCCTTGTAGTGGCCGGGCAGGATGGTGCCACCATAGACATAGATGGCCGGCACATTGGCGCGCAGCATGCCCATCAGGCCGCCAGGCATGTTCTTGTCGCAGCCACCCACGACCAGCACGCCGTCCATCCATTGGCCCTGCACGCAGGTCTCGATGCAGTCGCTGATGACCTCGCGCGAGACCAGGGAGTACTTCATGCCCTCGGTGCCCATGGCCATGCCGTCGCTGATGGTGGGCGTGCCGAAGATCTGGGCGTTGCCGCCGGCTTCCTCGATGCCCGCTACCGCAGCATCGGCCAGCTTCTGCAGGCCCGAGTTGCAGGGGGTGATGGTGCTGTGGCCATTGGCCACGCCGACCATGGGCTTGCCGAAATCGCCCTCCTGATAGCCCATGCCGTAGTACATGGAGCGGTTGGGTGCGCGCGACTTGCCTTCGGTGATGTTGGCGCTGCGCAGCTTGATGACTTTCTGGTTCATGGTGTGGGGTGTCCGTAGAAGCGACGAAGCCCGGAGTATGCGCGCGGTCGTTGATTGGTTCCAATCCATTTTTCTATCATTATTGATATGCTTGGCATATGAATACCTCTTCCGTGGATCTGCGCGTCTGGCGGCAGTTCCTGACCCTGGCCGAGGAGTTGCATTTCGGCCGTGCGGCGGCACGCCTGCACATGACCCAGCCGCCGCTGACCCAGGCCATTGCCCAGCTGGAGGTGACGCTGGGCCTGCGCCTGTTCGAGCGCAGCCGCCGCCATGTGGCGCTGACGCCGGCCGCCCTGGCGCTGCTGCCGGAAGTGCGCGAACTGCTGGCGCGTGCCCGCCGTCTGCCCGAGATCGCGCGTGCGGCAGCCTCGGGCGAGGTCGGGCGGCTGCGCCTGGCCTTTGTCTCTACGGTGGGCTTTGAGCAGCTGCCAGGCTGGGTGCGCGGCCTGCGCGAACACGCCCCCCTGGTGGCGCTGGAACTGATCGAGGCCACGGGCGATGTGCAGCAGGAAGCGCTGGCCCGCGGTGAGATCGATGCCGGCGTGCTGCTGCATTCGCCGGGCTTTGCGCCGGCGGCCTGTGCATCCCTTTGCGTGGCCGAGGAGCCGTTGGTGCTGGCCCTGCCGGCCAGCCATGCGCTGGCCACGGGTTCGCGGCTCAGTCTGGGCCGGGTGTTGGAACAACCCCTGGTGCAGTTCCCGCGGCGCATCCTGCCCTCCATCCACGACGCGCTGTTTGCGCTCTACCACGCGCACGGCCAACCGCCGCGGGTGGTGCAGGAGGCCATCCAGATGCAGACCATCGTGAACCTGGTGGCTGCGGGCCTGGGTCTGGCCTGGGTGCCACGCAGCGTGACGCGCTTCGAGCGCCAGGGCGTGGTTTACCGCGAGCTGCCGCGTGGTGCGGCTGTGCCACGCTGCGAAACGCGCCTGGTCTGGCGGCACGGGGATGAGAGCCCGGTGCTCGCGCGCTTCGTGGAGCTCGTGCGCTCGCTGGCACAATCGCGCCCATGCTGATCCACCCCGCCATCGATCCGGTCGCGCTGCGTCTGGGCCCGCTCGCCATCCACTGGTACGGCATCACCTACCTTGTCGCCTTCGGCCTCTTCTTCTGGCTGGGTCTGCGCCGCCTGCGCCATGAGCCCTATGGCTCGGCAAAAGGCGATGCGGCCTGGAGCCGGCGTGATGTCGAGGATGTGCTGTTCTATGGCGTGATCGGGGTGGTCATCGGCGGGCGCCTGGGCTACTGCCTCTTCTACAAGCCCGCCTACTATCTGAGCCACCCGCTGGAGATTTTCGCGCTCTGGCAGGGTGGCATGAGCTTTCATGGCGGCATGCTGGGCGTGATCGTGGCCCTGTTCTGGTTTGCGCGCATGCGCAAGAAACACTGGTTGGCGGTGGCCGATTTTGTGGCGCCCTGTGTGCCCACAGGGCTGGCGGCCGGGCGCATCGGCAACTTCATCAATGGCGAACTCTGGGGGCGTGAGGCGGACCCGTCGCTGCCCTGGGCCATGGTGTTTCGCGGAGCGGGGGATGCGCCACGTCATCCCTCTCAGATCTACCAGTTTCTGCTCGAAGGCCTGCTGCTCTTCGTGGTGCTCTGGTTCTATGTCAGCAAGCCGCGCGCGCGCGGGCAGGTGTCTGCGGCCTTCCTGGCCGGCTACGGCATGCTGCGTTTCATTGCTGAGTACTTTCGCGAGCCCGATGATTTTCTGGGCCTGCTGGCGTTCAACCTCAGCATGGGGCAGTGGCTGTGCCTGCCCATGATCGCGGCCGGCATGGGCCTCTGGGTCTGGGCGGGCCGCCAGCCGCAGCGCGGCTGATTCCTGTCGGAGGCTGTCTGATGCCCGGCCGGGCCGACGGATCAGGGTTTACACGGATTCTGTAATTACTCATAATTACGTAAAATTATGTGCAGGGTCGGGCTGAATCCTTTGGTCTGTTCCCGTACCACCTACCGGGGTCCACACCATGCGTGTCGTCCACAACTCGCTGCATGAACAGGTTGCCGACACCCTGCGGCAGGAGATCTTCTCCGGCACGCTGGCGCCGGGCAGCTTCGTGGACGAGGTGGCGCTGTGCGAGCGGCTGGAAATCTCGCGCACCCCCCTGCGCGAGGCGCTCAAGGTGC
>CAMLNH010000335.1 GCA_946481355.1 uncultured Curvibacter sp. | reverse complement strand
CGGCATCGTGCAGCGCGCCATCGGCATCCCGGTGAACCTGTTCACCGGCATCTTCGCCCTGGCCCGCACCGTGGGCTGGATCGCCCAGCTCAACGAGATGATCAGCGACCCCGAGTACAAGATCGGCCGTCCGCGCCAGCTCTTCACCGGCTCGCCGCGCCGCGACGTGCCGCCGCTGGCCAAGCGCTGAGCCGCAGCAAACAACCCGCCGCACGGCAACGTCGGCGGGTTTTTTCATTTCGGCTACTGACATGAAACTGATCCAGAACGCCACCGAACTGCGCGCCTTGGCCGACACGCCGGGCGCCGATCCCTGCGCCTGCGGCCTGACCGCGTACACCGGCTGGAGCAGCCTGACCGAAGAGCGCTGGCCCGCTGCCCTCATGACCCAGCTGGCCACGCTGCGCGACCCCGAGGTGTATGAGCCGACCTTCGAGGAATACCACCCGGCCGGCACCCGCTATGACGACCCGGCCGCCCCGGTAGCACTGGCCTTCTTCCCCTACAACCGCTGCGACGTCTGGCGCTGCCAGGCCTGCCGGCGCCTGGTGCTGCGCTATACCGAGTTCGGTGGTTATTACGTGGACCACCGCGTTCGCGTGCTCGACACCAGCCTCATCGTCGACTGATTCCGGGCGCCACCACCCTGCCGGCAAGGCTGCCATCGCAAAACACGATGACGGGGCAGGCTTTCATGGGGGAAAATTGACAAACTCATCGCCAAATGCGATGACAAGCCTCCTCCCGATGAAACCCGCCGACCGCAGCTTCGCCCGCCGCATGGACCTCACGTCCCTGCAGCTCTTCGTGGCCGTCTGCGAGCTCGGCAGCATCGGCAAAGCAGCAGAACGCGAATTCATTGCGGCCTCGGCCATCAGCAAACGACTGGCCGACCTGGAAACCACCCTGGGCACCCCCCTGCTGTACCGCCACACGCGCGGCGTGGACCTGACCCCGGCCGGCGAAAGCCTGCTGCACCACGCCCGCTCCGTGCTCTACAGCCTGGAGAAGATGCAGGGCGAGCTCAGCGAGTATGTGGACGGCGTGCGGGGCCATGTGCGCGTGCATGCCAGCATCTCAGCCATCGTGCAGTTCCTGCCCGAAGACCTGGGCGCCTTCATCCGGGCGCACGAGCAGGTCAAGATCGACCTCGAGGAACACCTGAGCACCGAGGTCGTGCGCGCCGTGCAGGAAGGCGCGGCCGATCTGGGCATCTGCAACGCCGGCGTGGGCACGGGCGAGCTGCAAACCCTGCCCTACCGGCAGGACCAGCTCGTGCTCATCGTGCCTGAAGGCCACGCACTGGCCTCGTCGGGTGCCATCGATTTCGTGCAGTCCCTGGACTGGGACCACGTGGGCCTGCACGCCACCAGCTCCATCTACCTGGCCATGCGCGAAGCCGCCGCCGCGGCGGGCCGCAGCATCCGCCTGCGCATCCACGTCACAGGTCTGGATGCCATGTGCCGCATGATCCATAACGGCCTGGGCGTGGGTGTGATGCCACGTCGCGCCTTCGAACTCATGCACGGCGTAGGCGATCTGGCCTGCGTCGAACTCAAAGACGACTGGGCGCAGCGCCGCATCGAGCTCGTCGCCCGCGATTTTTCCACCCTGCCCGTCACCGCACGGTTGCTGGTGGATCACCTCACGGCCGCACCCGCGGCCTAAAATTGAAGACCCCACCGAGGACACACACCATGGGACGCACCCTTTACGACAAGATCTGGGACGAACACGTCGTCCACACCGAAGAGGACGGCACCGCCGTGCTCTACATCGACCGCCATCTGGTCCATGAAGTGACCAGCCCCCAGGCCTTCGAGGGCCTGCGCCAGGCAGGCCGCAAAGTCTGGCGTGTGTCGTCTATCGTCGCTACCGCCGACCACAACACGCCCACCACGGGCTGGGAGCTGGGCTACGACGGCATCGCCGATCCCATCAGCAAGGAACAGATCACCACGCTGGACGCCAACATCAAGGCATCGGGCGCTGCGGCCTTCTTCCCTTTCCTCTCCAAGCGCCAGGGCATCGTGCACGTGATCGGCCCCGAGAACGGTGCCACGCTGCCAGGCATGACGGTGGTCTGCGGTGACAGCCACACCTCCACCCACGGCGCCTTCGGCGCACTGGCCCACGGCATCGGCACCAGCGAGGTCGAGCACGTCATGGCCACGCAGACCCTGCTGGCCAAGAAGGCCAAGAACATGCTGGTGCGCGTGGACGGGCAGTGCCCCAAGGGCGTGACCGCCAAGGACATCGTGCTGGCCATCATCGGCAAGATCGGCACCGCCGGCGGCACGGGCTACACCATCGAGTTCGCGGGCTCGGCCATTCGTGCCCTGTCCATGGAAGGACGCATGACCGTCTGCAATATGGCCATCGAAGGCGGCGCGCGCGCCGGCCTCGTGGCCGTGGACGACAAGACCATCGACTACGTCAAGGGTCGCCCGCTCGCGCCCACCGGCGTGGAGTGGGACCAGGCCGTGGCCTACTGGAAGACGCTGCACTCCGACCCCGATGCGAAATTCGACGCCGTGGTCGAACTCGACGCGGCGCAGATCGTGCCGCAGGTGACCTGGGGCACCTCGCCCGAGATGGTGCTGGGTGTGGACGCCCGCGTGCCCGATCCCGACAAGGAAAAGGACGCCAGCAAGCGTGGTGCCATAGAGCGCGCGCTGACCTACATGGACCTGCAGCCCGGCAAGCCGCTGAACGACATCTTCGTCGACAAGGTCTTCATCGGCTCCTGCACCAACAGCCGCATCGAGGACATGCGCGAGGCCGCTGCCGTGGTGCGCAAGCTGGGCCAGAAGGTCGCGAAGAACGTGAAGCTCGCGCTGGTCGTGCCGGGTTCGGGCGTGGTCAAGGAGCAGGCCGAGCGTGAGGGCCTGGACCAGATCTTCAAGGCCGCCGGCTTTGAATGGCGCGAGCCCGGCTGCAGCATGTGCCTGGCCATGAACGCCGACCGGCTGGAGC
>CAMLNH010000334.1 GCA_946481355.1 uncultured Curvibacter sp. | reverse complement strand
CAGTGAAAAATTCATGGCCAGCGAGATGGTGCGCGAGAAGCTGTTCCGCCTGACCGGTGACGAGTTGCCCTACACCTCCACCGTGGTGATCGACAAGTTCGAGGAAGAAGAACCCCAGAAAAAGGGCCAGAAGCGCCTGGTGCGCATCGCGGCCACCATCGTGGTCGAGCGTGATGGCCACAAGGCCATGGTCATCGGCGACAAGGGCGAGCGCATCAAGCGTATTGGCACCGAGGCGCGCGTCGAGCTCGAGAAGCTCATGGACGCCAAGGTTTTCCTCGAGCTCTGGGTCAAGGTACGCTCGGGCTGGGCCGATGACGAAGCGCGGGTGCGCAGTTTTGGCTACGAGTGAGCGCGGTTCGCGCCATGGCGACGAAACGCATCAGTGAGGAGCCGGCCTATGTGCTGCATCGCTACGACTGGAGCGAGACCAGCCTGATCCTCGAGGTTTTCACCCGGCACCACGGGCGTATCGCCCTGGTGGCCAAGGGCGCCAAGCGGCCCACATCCAGCTTTCGTCCGATTCTTCTTCCCCTGCAGCCTCTGCGCCTGAGCTATGGCGGCGAGTCCGAGGTGCGTACGCTCAAGAGTGCCGAGTGGGTGGGCGGCCATGTCATGCCCACGGGAGAGGCCCTGCTGTCCGGTTACTACCTCAATGAACTGCTGTTGCAGCTGTTGGCGCGCGATGACGCGCACCCCGCGCTGTTCGACGTCTACGCCCAGGTGGTCCAGGTGCTGGCCTCGGAGCACACCGAGGTGCTGGAAGCCGCGCTGCGCAGCTTCGAGTTGCTGTTGCTGCGCGAGATCGGCCTGCTGCCGCAGCTGGACCGCCAGACCCTGACGCTGGCGCCGCTCGACGACGCGACCGTCTATGCCCTGGTGCCCGAGGGTGGCTTGCGCACGCGTGGCGCGGCCGACCGCGTCGGGCTCAGCGGCGTCCAGTGGCGCGTCCTGCAGCAGGCCCTGGAGACGGGTGCACCTTTCACCGACACCCTGCGCGCCTGTGCTGCCGTGATGGGTGAACTCAAGCCCCAGCTGCGGGCCTTGCTCCATTACCATTGCGGCGTGTCCACGCTGCGCACCCGGCAGATGATGGTGGACCTGCAATCTCTATGAACACTGCACTTTCCGTCAACGTCAACAAGGTCGCACTGGTGCGCAACACACGACACCTGGGCATCCCCAGCGTCACGCGCGCGGCCACTCTGTGCCTGCAGGCTGGCGCGCATGGCATCACCGTGCATCCTCGGCCTGATGAGCGTCACATTCGCGCGCAGGACGTGCATGAGCTCGCAGCGCTCATGAAGCAGTGGCCCGACCGCGAGTTCAACATTGAGGGCAACCCAACCCAGAACCTGCTCGATTTCATCCGTACCGTGCGTCCTCATCAGGCGACTTTCGTCCCCGACAGCGAAGACCAGTTCACGAGCGACCATGGCTGGACCTTTCCGCAGGATGCCGCGCGGCTGCGCCCCTTGATCGCCGAATGCCGGGCCCTGGGCGTGCGGGTCAGCCTGTTCATGGACCCGGTGCCCGAGCAGATGGCTCAGGCCCGCGCCGTGGGCGCCGATCGCATCGAGCTCTACACCGAACCCTATGCCGCCGCCTGGGACACTCCGGGGCAGGAGGCGCAACTGCAGCGTTATGCCGCGGCGGCCCAGGCTGCACGAGATGCTGGCTTGGGCGTGAATGCTGGGCATGACCTCAACCGTGACAACCTCACCGAGTTTCTGCGTCGTGTGCCCGGCATAGCCGAGGTCTCTATCGGGCACGCCTTGATCAGCGACGCGCTGGAGCTGGGTTACGCGGCGACAGTGCACGGTTATCTGAAGTGCATCGCACAGGCCCAGCCATGATCCAGGGCATAGGCACCGATATCTGCGACGTGCGCCGCATGCGCGCGAGCTTCGAACGCCATGGCGAGCGTTTTGCGCGCCGCGTGCTTGGCGAGGCCGAATTTGCCGTCTGGCAGGCGCGCAGCACGCGCTGGCCCGAGCGTGGCCTGCGCTACCTGGCCACACGTTTCTCGGCCAAGGAGGCTTTTTCCAAGGCCATCGGCACCGGCATCCACCAACCCATGAGCTGGCGCGCCTGCGAGATCCTGAACCACCCCAGCGGCCAGCCCTATATCCGTCTGCACGGCGAGCTCAAGACCTGGTTCGAGGGGCAGGGCCTGCGCGCGCACGTGACCTTGACCGACGAGAGCGATTACGCGGCCAGCTTCGTGGTGGTCGAGAAGATCTCGACCATGCCCGCCGAGCTGCCCAACTATTGACAGAAGGACCCGCATGACGCAGCACGCCCCCCTGATCATCGACATCGCGGGCACCGCGCTCAGCGAGGACGACCGCCGTCGCCTGGCCCATCCGCTGGTCGGTGGCCTGATCTTCTTCGGTCGCAACTGGCAGAGCCGCTCGCAGATCGGCGCCCTGTGTGCCGAGATCAAGGCCATTCGCCCTGATCTGCTGATCTGCGTGGACCACGAGGGCGGCCGCGTGCAGCGCTTCCGCACCGACGGCTACACCCATCTGCCGCCCATGCGCGCCCTGGGCGAGCTTTGGCTGAAGGATCAGCTGGGCGCCACCAATGCCGCCACGGCCGGTGGCTATGTGCTGGCCAGCGAGCTGCGTGCCTGTGGTCTGGACTTCAGCTTCACGCCCGTGCTGGACCTGGATTACGGCAACAGCGGCGTGATCGGCGACCGCGCCTTCGGTCGAGATCCGCGTGTCGTGACCCTGCTCGCCAAGAGCCTGATGTATGGCCTGCGCCTGGGCGGCATGGCCAGCTGCGGCAAACATTTCCCGGGCCACGGCTACGTCAAGGCCGATTCCCATACCGAGATCCCCGTCGACAGGCGCAGCCTGAAGGCCATCCTGGCTGACGACGCCGCGCCCTATGGCTGGCTCAGCACAGCCTTGGACAGCGTGATGCCGGCGCATGTGATCTATCCCCGGGTCGATGCCCGCCCTGCGGGTTTCTCG
>CAMLNH010000333.1 GCA_946481355.1 uncultured Curvibacter sp. | reverse complement strand
GTGGTGGAGAGGAGGAGGATCGAACTCCCGACCTTCGCATTGCGAACGCGACGCTCTCCCAGCTGAGCTACCCCCCCACGCGTGGCGAAATTCTAGCAAGCCGAGGCGTGCGCGTCCAAACGCCACTCAGGTCCAGGACACCAGTTCCCAGCGGTGGTGCTCCTCCAGGCCGCGGAAGGCGCCGGGGTCGCTGGGCTTGAGGTACTCGCCTGTGGTCTCGCGTGCCACCCAGCGGCCGATCTCGGGGGCCAGCCACAGGGTGTCGCGGCGCGTCGTCTCATAGCGCGAGAAATCGGGATGGTCGAGCTTGATGAAGTGCTCCACACGCAAGGCGCGCAGACGTCCCTGTGGCAGGGTG
Source organism: uncultured Curvibacter sp. (assembly GCA_946481355.1). Next base: position 2,645 of record CAMLNH010000333.1, on the reverse strand, counting down.
ACGGTTTCCCAGCCGTGCACATGGGTGTGCTGGGTGATCCAGTAGCGGTAGGACTGGCCGTCGATGCGGTAGCCCCCGCGGTGCACGCTGCGCGTGCCGGGGCTCAGGTCGGCGGGCCACAGCGGCAGCGCCGGGTCGTGGTTCTGGGCGTAGTCCCAGGCCGGGTCGCGCTGCAGCAGACGTCCACCGGCCAGCAGCACTTCTTCCTGGGTGGCGGCCGTGGTGGTGTTGCGCTGCCGGATGCGCAGCAACGGTTCGATGGCCACGACCTCGTGTTCCTCGGTTGCCAGCAGTTCGCCGTTGAACCCGTTGTACTTGCGATAGGTCCAGCGCTGGCCGACGGCGGGCGTGCGCCAGGGCGGCAACTGGGCCGGGGCATCGGCCGGCTCGGTGCGCAGCTCAGGCAGGGGGCGGTAGGCGCAGCCTGCCAGCGGCAGGCCGAGCAGGGCGAGGGACAGTTGGCGGCGTCGGATGGGCATGATGGAAGGGGGGGTGATGAACGTTATCATTCTGGCAGCGTCCGCGTGCCCCAACCCATCTTCAGGAAAAAACCATGAAAGCTGCCACGCCCTTTGCCTTGCTCAGCCGCACCGTCTGCGCGGCCGCCGCTGCCGTCCTGCTCGCCACCCCGGCCCTGGCGGCCGACAGCGTCAAGGTCGGCCTGCTGTCCACGCTCTCCGGTCCCGGCGCCGGCCTGGGCATCGACATCCGTGACGGCTTCCAGCTCGCCGTCAAGTTGAACGGCGGCAAGCTCGGCGGCCTGCCGGCCGAGGTCATCGTGGCCGACGATCAGGCCAGCCCCGATGTGGGCCGCCAGACGGCTGACCGCCTGGTCAAGCGCGACCAGGTGAACTTCATGACCGGCATCGTGTTCTCCAACGTCATGCTGGCCGTGGGGGCGCCCACCTTCGCATCCAAGACCTTCTACATCAGTGCCAACGCCGGTCCCTCGCAACTGGCGGGCGAGCAGTGCAACCCCTATTTCTTCAGCGCTTCCTACCAGAACGACAACCAGCACGAGGCCGTGGGCAAGACGGTGGCCGACAAGGGCTTCAAGCGCGTGGCGCTGATTGCCCCCAACTACCCGGCAGGCAAGGATGCGCTGGCCGGCTTCAAGCGCTTCTACAAGGGCGGCGAGATCGTCTCCGAGAGCTACACGCCGCTGAACCTGCTGGACTACGGTGCCGAGTTGTCCAAGTTGCGCGCGGCCAAGCCGGACGCGGTCTACATCTTCCTGCCCGGCGGCATGGGCATCAACTTCATCAAGCAGTTTGTCGGTGCCGGCCTGTCCAAGGACATGACGCTCTTCGGCCCCGGCTTCTCAGGCGACGAGGACGTGATCAAGGCCGTGGGCAACCCCATGCTGGGCATGTTCAACAGCTCGCAGTGGGCGCACGACCTGGACAACGCGGCCAACAAGACCTTCGTCGCCGCCTTCGAGAAGGAATATGGCCGCCTGCCGACGCTCTACGCGTCGCAGGGCTATGACGCCGCCCAGCTGATCGCCGCTGCCGTGCGCGACACCCAGGGCAAGCTCGAGGACAAGGCGGCCGTGCACAAGGCGCTCAAGGCCGCCAAGTTCGATTCGGTGCGCGGCAGCTTCAAGTTCAACAGCAACCAGTTCCCGATCCAGGACTACTACCTGCGCGTCATCATGCAGGACAGCAAGGGCCGCGTGACCAACCGCACCCTGGGCACCATCTTCAAGAACCACGCCGACGCCTACGCGGCCCAGTGCAAGATGCCGGCGCTCTGAGCGCGCTGCGCTGAGGTGATTCTGCATCGATGACCGGCATCCTCATCCTGGAGCAGGCCTTGAACGGCCTGCAGTTCGGGCTCATGCTCTTTCTGCTCGCGGCCGGCCTCACGCTGGTCTTCGGCATCATGGACATGATCAACCTGGCCCATGGTTCGCTCTACATGGTGGGCGCCTATCTGGTGGCTGCGGCCACCGCGGCCAGCGGTTCCTTCTGGATCGGCCTCGGGGCGGGCGTCACGGGCGCGGCCGTCTTCGGCGTGCTGCTCGAACTCACGGTGCTGCGTCGGCTGTATACCCGTGACCACCTTTCCCAGGTGCTGGGCACCTTTGCCATCCTGCTGATGTGCAACGAGGCCGTGCGCTGGATCTGGGGCTCGCAACCTGTCATGCTGAGCGCGCCCGATGCGCTGGCCGGTCCGGTCGAACTCCTGCCCGGCTTCTACTACCCGGCCTACCGTCTGCTCATCATCGGCGTGGGCCTGTTCGTCGCCTTGGGTCTGTGGCTGCTGATCACGCGCACGCGCATCGGCATGCAGCTGCGTGCCGGTGCCTCCAACCGCGAGATGGCCCTGGCCATGGGCGTGCCGGTGCGTGCGCTGTTCACGGCGCTGTTCGGCCTGGGCGCCGCGCTGTGCGCCGTGGCCGGTGGCATGCTGGGGCCGCTGCTCTCGGTGCAGGTGGGCATGGGCGAGAGCATCCTCATCCTGGCCTTCGTGGTCATCGTGATCGGTGGCATCGGCTCGGTGCGCGGGGCCTTGCTGGGCGCGCTCATCGTCGGCGTGGTCGACACCGCGGGCCGCACGCTGCTGCCACTGGCGCTCGGCGCGGTTCTCGGCCCGGCCGCGGCCGACAACGCCGGGCCGGCCCTGGCCTCCATCCTGATCTA
>CAMLNH010000332.1 GCA_946481355.1 uncultured Curvibacter sp. | reverse complement strand
ACCCCACACGGCTCACACCTGCTGGCGAAACGCTTTATGGCCAGGCCCTGGAGCTGCTTGAAGCCTTGCAGCACACCCGCGCCATGCTGCGCAGCCATACGGCGGCCGGCGAGGACGTGATCGAGTTCGCCGTGCCTCATACCCTGGCCTTCACGTTTTTTCCGGCCTGGGTCTCGGCCTTGCGCGAGAAGTTCGGGCCCTTCAAGAGCCGGCTGATCGCGCTCAATGTGCACGACGCGGTGGTCCGTCTGACCGAGGGCAGCTGCGACCTGCTGCTGGCCTACCACCACGCCGCCCATCCTTTTCCGCTCGATGCCGAGCGCTACGAGATGGTCAGCCTGGGCCAGGAGAGCATCGCGCCCTATTGCCGGCCCGACGCGCAGGGGCAGCCGATCTATTCCCTGCCGGGACGGCCGGAGCAACCCCTGCCCGATCTGGGCTACGCGCCGGGTGCATATCTGGGGCAGCTGGTCGATTTCATGCTCAAGCAGACGGGCACGGCCATCCATCTGGACCGGGTCTATGAAACCGACATGGCCGAAGGCCTCAAGGCCATGGCGCTCGAAGGCCATGGCCTGGCCTTTCTGCCACACAGCGCGGTGCGGCAGGAATTGCGTGCCGGGCGCCTGGTCGGTGCGGCGCCGGTGGCGCTGGCCGGCTTGCAGATCACCATGGACATGCGCCTGTACCGGGAAAAACCCCAGGGTCGGCAAGGGCCCAAGCGCACGGCCCAGGCCTTGTGGAGCTTTCTGGCCGGGGCGGCCTCAGGGTAGCCCTGTCTTGCCAAAACGACGCCCGGCGTTCTTTAATGTCCCCACAGAACAGCTTCCGGCACGGGTTTTGCTGGATACTCGCGGTCTGTCTTTTATTCCGAACAAGGAGCAACGCATGAAGAAGCATCTGTTGGCCCTCGCGCTCGCCGCCATCGCCGTGGGCGCCCAGGCCGATACCCTGGCCAAGGTCAAGGCCTCAGGCAGCATCACCATGGGGGTGCGCGACTCCTCCGGCGCCCTGTCCTATACCCTGGGTGACGGCAAGTACGCGGGTTTCCACGTCGAGCTGTGCCAGCGCATCATCGCCAATGTCGAGAAGGCCGTGGGCAAGAAGCTGGACGTGAAGTACCAGTCCGTGACCTCGCAGAACCGCATTCCGCTGACGCAGAACGGCACCGTGGACATCGAGTGCGGCTCCACCACCAACAACGCCACCCGCCAGAAGGACGTCGCCTTCGCCGTGACCACCTACGTGGAAGAAGTGCGCATCGCCGTGAAGGCCAATTCCGGCATCACCTCGATCGCCCAGCTTGCGGGCAAGAACGTGGCGACGACCACGGGCACCACCTCGGTGCAGACTTTGCGCAGGAACGAGCGCGCCCAGGGCATCAACTTCAACGAGATCTACGGCAAGGACCACGCCGACAGCTTCCTGCTGCTCGAATCCGGCCGCGCCGACGCTTTCGTGATGGACGGCTCCATCCTGGCCGGCAACATCGCCAACGCCAAGAACCCGGCCGACTTCAAGATCGTGGGCGAGGTGCTGTCGGTCGAACCGATCGCCATCATGCTGCGCAAGGATGACCCGGCTTTCAAGAAGGTGGCCGATGACACCCTCAAGGACCTGATGAAGTCCGGCGAGATGGCCAAGATCTACGACAAGTGGTTCATGCAGCCCATCCCGCCCAAGAACAACAAGGTGGGCCTGGCCGTGAGCGCGAGCACCAAGGACGCCTGGGCCAACCCCAACGACAAGCCCATGGAAGACTACGCCAAGAAATAAGGCGATATCCGCCATGTCGGCAGCGCCCCGCTCCGGTTCGTACCCGGGCGGGGTTTTTGCTTGTCATGACAGGCAGATCGACGGAGACGACACATGAACTGGGACTGGCAGGTCTTCCTCAATGACGACGGCAGCGGCCGTACCTACCTCGAATGGATGATCGACGCCTGGGGCTGGACGCTGGCGGTGGCGGGCTGTTCCTGGGTGGTGGCCTTGCTCATGGGCGCCCTCATGGGTACGCTGCGCACCCTACCCGGCAGCCCCTGGCTGGTGCGGCTGGCGACAGTCTGGGTCGAGCTGTTCCGCAACATCCCGCTGCTGGTGCAGATCTTCCTGTGGTACTTCGTGGTGCCCAAGATCTTCCCGGTCTTCCAGCAGGTGCCCGGCTTCGTGCTGGTGGTCTTCGGTCTGGGCTTCTTCACCTCGGCGCGTATCGCCGAGCAGGTGCGTGCGGGTATCCAGGCCCTGCCGCGCGGGCAGCGCTATGCGGCCCTGGCCATGGGTTTCACCCAGGCGCAGGCCTACCGCTACGTGATCCTGCCCATGGCCTTTCGCATCATCCTGCCGCCGCTGACCAGCGAGTCCATGAACCTGCTCAAGAACTCGGCCGCGGCCTTTGCCGTGTCGATCGCCGAGCTCACCATGTTTGCGATGCAGGCGCAGGAGGAAACCTCGCGCGGCATCGAGATCTACCTGGCTGTGACGGGGCTTTACATGCTGTCTGCGCTGGCGGTCAATCGCATCTTCGCCTTCGTCGAGAAGAAGGTGCAGATACCGGGCTTCATCGTGGCCGGCGGCACCGGGGGAGGGCATTGAGATGCTGAACCTCGACCTGACTTTCCTCAGCTGGGACATCATCAGCAAGTTTGTGCTCGGCGGCCTGTGGTTCAGCGTCAAGCTCACGCTGATCGCCACGGCCGGCGGCATCTTCTTCGGTACCCTGCTGGCGCTCATGCGCCTGTCGGGTCGCAAATGGCTGGATGTGCCCGCCGCCATCTACGTCAACGGCATGCGCTCCATTCCGCTGGTGATGGTGATCCTCTGGTTCTTCCTGCTGATTCCCTTCATCATCGGCAAGCCCATCGGCGCCGAGGTCTCGGCCATCATCACCTTCATCGCCTTCGAGGCGGCCTACTTCAGCGAGATCATGCGCGCGGGCATCCAGTCCATCCCGCGTGGCCAGGTCTTCGCCGGCCAGGCCCTGGGCATGAGCTACGCGCAGAACATGCGCCTGGTGGTGT
>CAMLNH010000331.1 GCA_946481355.1 uncultured Curvibacter sp. | reverse complement strand
GCAGGGGGGCCATACCGTTCAGGGTGTTGTTCATGGCTGTGAATTATCATCGTCCAACAGAGACCTCTTTTTTTCAGGGCCGTGAAGTTCATATCCTCTTTGGTTTTCCTGCTGGCCAGCGTGGTCTTCGCGGCCGGCGCCTGGTGGCTCCAACAGCCTGTGCCGATGAAATCGGAGATGGTGGAAATCACCGTCGAACCAGGCATGTCGGCCCGCGCCGTGGTGCAAGCCCTGGTCAAGGGTGGTGTCGAAGTGGACCCCCAACTGCTGTACTGGTGGATCCGCCTGTCAGGCCAGGCGCGCCAGATCAAGGCCGGCAGCTACGAGATCAGCCGCGGGCCGACCCCGCGCACCCTGCTGAGCAAGCTGGTGCGTGGCGAGGTGGCCCAACGCAGCGTCACGCTGGCCGAAGGCCTGACCTTCGCGCAATGGCGCGTCACCCTGCGCAACGCGCCGCACCTGCGTCAGGACGGCCAGGCGCTGGCCCCCGAAGCCCTGATGGCCAAATTGGGACGCCCGGGCGTGCATCCCGAAGGGCGCTTCTTCCCCAGCACCTACACCTACGCCAAGGGCTCGAGCGATCTGGCCCTGCTGCGCCGCGCGATGCAGGAGATGGACCAGCGCCTCGCCGCCGCCTGGGCCCAGCGTGCGCCCGACAGTCCGCTGCGCACGCCCGACGAGGCCCTGATCCTGGCGAGCATCGTCGAGAAGGAAACGGGGCGCGCCAGCGACCGCGGCCAGATCTCCGGTGTCTTCAACAACCGTCTGCGCAAGGGCATGCTGCTGCAGACCGACCCGACCGTGATCTACGGCCTCGGCGACAAGTTCGACGGCAATCTGCGCAAGCGCGACCTCAAGGCCGACACGCCCTGGAACACCTACACGCGCACGGGCCTGCCGCCCACACCCATCGCCATGCCGGGTCAGGAATCCCTGCTGGCCGCGGTGCAACCGGAAAAAACCTCGGCTCTTTACTTCGTAGCCCGCGGTGATGGGACGAGTGCCTTCAGCGCCACGCTGGAAGAGCACAACCGCGCCGTGCGCAAATACCAGCTGGGACAGCCCTGAATGGCGGGTCTCTTCATCAGCTTTGAAGGCATCGACGGCGCGGGCAAGTCCACGCATGTTGATGGCTTGGCCCAGGCCTTCCGAACCGCTGGCCGCCAGGTCACCCAGACGCGCGAACCGGGCGGCACGCCGCTGGCCGAGAAGCTGCGCGCCCTGGTGCTGAACGACGCCATGGATGCCATGACCGAGGCCCTGCTGGTCTTCGCGGCCCGGCGCGACCACCTGCAGCAGCTCATCGAGCCTGCACTGGCGCGGGGCGATGTGGTGCTCTGCGACCGTTTTACAGACGCGACCTTTGCCTACCAGGGCATGGGGCGCGGCTTCGATCTGGAAACGCTGTCCGTGCTCGAACGCTGGGTCCAGGCCTTGCCCGGGTCCACGGCTCTGCGCCAGCCCGAGCTCACGGTCTGGTTCGACCTGGAGCCGAGTATTGCTGCCGAACGCCTCGCCGGCGCACGCGTGCCCGACAAGTTTGAAGCCCAGCCCGTCGAATTTTTTCGCCGTGTTGCGACTGGCTACGATGCGAGGATGTTGCGCGACCCAGACCGCTTCGCCCGCATCGACGCCGCGCAAAGCCGCGAGGCCGTCTGGCAGGATGTGCTGAAGGCCGTGCAGGCCAGAGGCTGGCTGGCATGAGCGAGCAGGCGCCCTGGATTGCGGCCCAGACACGACAACTGCTGGCCCAGCGCGGCCACGCCTGGCTGCTGCAGGGCCCCTCGGGCCTGGGGCAGTACAGCCTGGGCCTGAGCCTGGTGCGCGCCTGGCTGTGCGAGCAGCCGACAGAGCAGGGCGCCTGCGGCCAGTGCCCGTCCTGCCATGCCATCGAGGTGCGCACCCATGCCGACCTCTGCGTGCTCATGCCCGAGACCGTGATGATCGAACTCGGCTGGCCGCTGGACGAGAAGGCCCAGAGCGACATCGACGAGAAGAAGCGCAAGCCCAGCAAGGAGATCCGTATCGAGGCCATGCGCGATGCGATCGAGTTTGCCCAGCGCACCAGCGCCCGCGGACGCGGCAAGGCGGTCCTGATCTATCCGGCCGAGCGCATGAACCATGTCACGGCCAACGCCCTGCTCAAGACCCTGGAGGAGCCACCGGGCGATGTGCGCTTCGTGCTGGCCAGCGAGGCCGCGCACCAGCTCTTGCCCACCATCCGCAGCCGCTGCCTGACCCACGTCATGGCCTGGCCAGCGGAGGAAGAGGCGAAGGCCTGGCTGCAGGCGCAGGGTGTCCCGGCGGCCGATACCCTGACGCTGCTGCGTGCGGCCGGTGGCCGACCCGAAGACGCCTTGCGCTACGCCGGCACGGGACGCGACCCGCAAAGCTGGCGGAAATTGCCCCGTGCCATGCAACGCGGTGAACTCGCGCTGGTGGCCGACTGGAGCCCGGCGCAGCTGATTGACGCCCTGCACAAGGTCTGCCACGACCTCATGGCCCGCGGCGTCGGCGCAGATCCGCGCTACTTCGCCGCGGCGGATCTGCCCGCGCCGCCGACTCTGCAGCGCCTCAAGGACTGGCAGCAGGAGCTGGGGCGCGAAAGCCGCACAGCCGAGCATCCGTTTAACAACGGCCTGATGCTGGAAGCGCTTGTGAGCCGCGCCCAAAGCACTCTAAACTAACGGCTCTTTCGCTCCTCCCACCCATGTCGACCGCCAACACCGCGCCGCGCCCCAGCGTCATCCAGCTCGCGATCAAGGAAAAAGCCGCGCTCTACGCTGCCTACATCCCCTTGTTCACCGAAGGCGGCGTCTTCATCCCGACCTCACGCGAGTACCGGCTGGGTGACGATGTCTATGTGCTGATGTCCCTGCCTGACGACAACCAGCGGTATCCCATCGCCGGCAAGGTCGCCTGGGTCACACCGGCCAAGGCGGCCGGTACGCGCACCCAGGGGGTGGGCGTGCGGTTCCCAGCGGATGAGAAGTCGCGTCTGCTGAAGAACAAGATCGAGGACATCCTGGGCTCGCATCTCGGTTCCGAC
>CAMLNH010000330.1 GCA_946481355.1 uncultured Curvibacter sp. | reverse complement strand
TGCCGTACATGATCTTGTTCTTGACCACGCCGAACATGTGGCACATCTTTTCTTCCGTGTCGGCGATCAGCTCGAACGGAAGCTCCAGCTTTGCCTTGAAATCGTCATGCGACTTCATGTTGTCGCGGGAGACGCCAAACACTTGCGCACCTGCCTTGACGAAATCCTTGTACTTGTCGCGGAACTGCATGGCCTCGGTGGTGCAGCCGGGCGTGTTGTCCTTGGGGTAAAAATACAGAACCACCGTCTGGCCCACATGCGACTGGTTGCTGACCTTGATGCCGCCGGTGGCCATGGCTTCAAATTCGGGAATGGGTTTGTTGACAACGACTGCCATGCTGCGTGGACCCCTGACGTAGGTTGGTGGAGATGCGTTGGTCTTCCCGTCGCCCTCCCTGGGCGACAGCCGCTCTCGGTCGGCTGTGGGAAAACAATCGTCTATTTTACCCTGAACCCGGGTTCGGGCGTCAGGCTTCGATGAGGAGGGCCGCAACCACGCGCCGACCCTCGCCTGCGAGGATGTTGAAGGTTCGACAGGCGGCCGGGGTGTCCATGGTTTCCACGCCGATGCGCCGTTCAATGAGTGGCCGCAGCAATGCGGGTGCCACAAATCGAAGCCTGGTCCCGGACCCCAGCAGAACCAGCTCCGGAGGGGGGCCGTCGCTCCCGATGAGTGCCGAGAAGTGCTCTTCGGTGAGTTCTTCAAGGCGTGCAACACCCCAGGGACGCACGGTCCCCGAAGTCAGCAGCACCACGCTGGCGCTGTGGCGCTCGCCGTTGACCGCAATCCATCCGGCGCCATGTGCGGTGACGGACAGTTGGTCAGGCTTGTCGGCATGAAGTTTCATCGGGTCGGCGGCGCCTGTCCGGGCGGTGTGGCACTGGAGAACTGTGGTCAAATTATGGGTTTTCCCCGAGGGGCCTGCGATCTTAGCGCGCTCCTGCCCGCAACCGCCACCACCTTGCCTCACCCGTCCGGAGGGACTTTGAAACCGATCCAGAAATCCGCCAAACTGGCCAATGTGCTGTACGACGTTCGGGGCCCGATCGTCGACGCGGCCAAGCAGATGGAGGACGAGGGCCAGAAGATCATCAAGCTGAACATCGGCAACCTGGCGCCGTTCGGTTTTGACGCCCCAGAGGAAATCCAGCAGGACATGATCCGCAACCTGCCGAACTCGGCCGGTTATTCGGATAGCAAGGGCATCTTCGCGGCACGCAAGGCGGTGATGCACTACACCCAGCAACAGGGCGTGCAGGGCGTGACGCTGGACGACATCTACCTGGGCAATGGAGCCAGTGAACTGATCGTTATGGCGGCCAACGCGCTGCTGGACAACGGCGACGAACTGCTGGTTCCGTCCCCCGACTACCCGTTGTGGACCGCGGCGACCAGCCTGTCGGGTGGCACACCGGTGCACTACCGCTGCGACGAGGACAACGGCTGGCAACCCGATCTGGCCGACATGCGGGCCAAGATCACGCCCCGTACCAAGGGCATCGTGGTCATCAACCCGAACAACCCGACCGGCGTCCTCTACAGCGACGAACTGCTCAAAGGGATGGTCGACCTGGCGCGTGAGTTCGGCTTGGTGCTGCTGGCCGACGAGGTGTACGACAAGGTGCTTTACGAGGGCGTGAAGCACACCGCCATGGCGAGTCTGTCCACCGATGTGCTGACACTGACGTTCAACTCGCTGTCCAAGGCCTACCGGTCCTGCGGGTATCGCGCCGGCTGGATGGTGTTGTCAGGGCCGAAGGAGATTGCCAAGGATTTCATCGAAGGCCTGAACATGTTGGCCAACCTCAAGCTTGGCTCCAACGTGCCGGGCCAATGGGCGATCCAGACGGCGCTTGGTGGCTACCAGAGCATCAACGATCTGGTCAAGGAAGGTGGGCGCCTGCGCCGCCAGCGTGACCTGGCTTACGAACTGATCACCGCCATTCCCGGGGTCACCTGCGTCAAGCCGCAGGCGGCGCTGTACATGTTTCCCCGGCTCGACCCCAAGGTGTATCCGATTGAGGACGACCGTCAGTTTTTCATGGAAGTGCTGCGGGCGACCCGCGTGATGCTGGTCCAGGGCTCGGGATTCAACTATCCCGACAACCAGCACTTCCGCATCGTGTTCCTGCCGCACGAAGACGATTTGCGCGAGGCCATCAACCGCCTGGCCAAGTTCCTGGAGCAGTGGCGCCATCGCCATGGCACAGGTGGCTGATCATCAATGGTGCAGGGCAATGTCATCAATGTCCGCATCGCTGGCTGTCAATATCAGACGGGGCGGACAGCGCCCGTGTTTTTGTTGGAAATGAGACAAGCATGAAACCCATCCAAGTAGGCCTGCTGGGCATCGGCACCGTGGGCAGCGGCACGTTCAACGTGCTCAGGCGCAACCAGGAAGAGATCCAGCGCCGCGCCGGCCGCGGCATTGAAATCACCATGGTGGCCGATCTGGACGTGGCGCGTGCCCAGTCCATCGTCGGGCCCGATGTGAAGGTGGTGAACGACGCCCGCCAGGTGATCGCCAACCCAGAGATCGACATCGTGATAGAGCTGATCGGCGGCTACGGCATCACCAAGGCACTGGTGCTCGAAGCGATTGCCGCCGGCAAGCATGTGGTCACCGCGAACAAGGCGCTGCTGGCCGTGCACGGCACCGAGATCTTTGCTGCGGCTTCTGCCAAGGGCGTGATGGTGGCCTTCGAAGCCGCCGTGGCCGGTGGCATCCCCATCATCAAGGCACTGCGCGAAGGCCTGACCGCCAACCGCATCCAGTGGATCGCCGGCATCATCAACGGCACGACGAACTTCATCCTGTCTGAGATGCGCGACAAGGGATTGGACTTCGACGTGGTGCTCAAGGAAGCCCAGCGCCTGGGTTATGCCGAGGCCGACCCGACCTTCGACATCGAAGGAATCGACGCCGCCCACAAGGCGACGCTGATGAGCGCGATCGCCTTTGGCATCCCGGTGCAGTTCGACAGGGCCTATGTGGAAGGCATCACCAAGCTGGGGGCGGTCGACATCCGCTACGCCGAGCAACTGGGCTACCGCATCAAGCTGCTGGGCATCACC
>CAMLNH010000329.1 GCA_946481355.1 uncultured Curvibacter sp. | reverse complement strand
TGGACCGAGATCATCGTGATCTTCATGCCCATCTTCATCCCCCTGCTGGACAACTTCGGGGTCGATCCGCTGTTCTTCGGCCTGCTCGTGGCGCTGAACCTGCAGACCGCCTTCCTGAGCCCGCCGGTGGCCATGTCGGCCTTCTACCTGAAGGGCGTGAGCCCGCCGCACGTGACGCTGAACCAGATCTTCGCCGGCATGCTGCCCTTCATGGGCATCCAGATCCTGGCGATCTTCCTGCTGTACCAGTTCCCGGGCATCGGCCTGTGGCTGCCCGAGGTGCTGTACAGGTAATCAGCCATCTGCTCAAAGGCAGGGAAAACAAGGGGCGCTTCGGCGCCCCTTTTTCTTGGCCGAATCGGGCGAAAGGGCTAAGATTGACGTTTACGTAAACGTCAATCGAGCCCGCGCATGACCCAGCTCTCCGCCGACTACCAGGCCCTGGCCAACTACCGTCCGAAGCACAAGGTGCGTTTCGTCACGGCCGCCAGTCTTTTCGACGGGCACGACGCGGCCATCAACATCATGCGCCGCATCCTGCAGAGCATGGGCGCCGAAGTGATCCACCTCGGACACAACCGCAGTGTGGACGAGGTCGTTACCGCGGCGCTGCAGGAAGACGTGCAGGGCATCGCCATCAGCTCCTACCAGGGCGGGCATGTCGAATACTTCAAGTACATGGTCGACCTGCTGCGTCAGCGCGGCGGGCAGCACATCCAGGTCTTTGGCGGCGGCGGCGGCGTCATCGTGCCGGCCGAGATCCGCGAGCTGCAGGACTACGGCGTCACGCGCATCTACAGCCCCGAGGACGGGCAGCGCATGGGCCTGCAGGGGATGATCGGCGAGATGGTCATGCGCTGCGACCAGGATCTGACCGTGCATGCGCCACGCGAACTCTCGGCCCTAGCCGGCCATGGCGAGCTGGCCTGGCGGGCGCTGGCGCAACTCATCACTGCGGTGGAGAACGGTGCCCTGGCCGCCGATCGTCTGTCGGCCTTGCGGGCCCAGGCCGTCGCCTCCAAGGTGCCCGTGCTGGGCATCACCGGGACCGGCGGTGCCGGCAAGTCCAGCCTGACCGATGAACTCATCCGTCGCCTGCGCCTGGACCAGGGCGACGCACTGCGTGTGGCCGTCATCAGCATCGACCCCTCGCGCCGCAAGAGTGGCGGCGCGCTGCTCGGCGACCGCATCCGCATGAACGCCATTTCACCCTGGAGCCAGGGGCCGCGCGTCTACATGCGTTCGCTGGCCACGCGCGAGGCGGGCAGCGAAATCAGTGCGGCGCTGCCCGACGTGGTCGCGGCCTGCAAGTGCGCGGGATTCGACTTGGTCATCGTCGAGACCTCGGGTATCGGCCAGGGCGATGCCGCCATCGTGCCGCACGTGGACGTGCCGCTCTACGTGATGACGCCCGAGTTCGGCGCCGCCAGCCAGCTGGAAAAGATCGACATGCTCGACTTCGCCGAGTTCGTGGCTATCAACAAGTTCGACCGCAAGGGTGCGGCCGATGCGCTGCGCGACGTGGCCAAGCAGGTGCAGCGCAACCGCGCGGCCTTCAATGTGTCACCCGAGGCCATGCCGGTCTTCGGCACCATGGCTGCGCGCTTCAACGACGACGGTGTGACCGCGCTCTACCAGGCACTCAAGACCCGCCTGCAGGCCCTGGGCCTGAATCTCGGTGAGGGCCGGCTGCCCCGGGTCGACGTGCGCCACAGCAGCAACCAGATGCCCATCGTGCCCGCGCAGCGCACGCGCTACCTGGCGGAGATCAGTGACACCGTGCGTGGCTACAAGCGCCGCGCGCGCACACAGGCCCGCCTGGCGCGCGAGATCCAGCAGCTCAACGAAGCTGCGCGCATGCTCAGCGTGGACAAGCCCGATCGCCCCAAGGCCGCCGAGGCCGCGATCGACCTGGCGCAGTCACGGGAGCTGCAGATGGACGCTGACGCCCGCAAACTGCTGGCCCAGTGGCCCGCCATGCAGCAGGCTTATGCCGGCGACGAGTACGTGGTGAAGATCCGTGACCAGGAAATCCGCACCGCACTGACCACCAAGTCCCTTTCGGGCACGACGATCCGCAAGGTCAGCCTGCCGCAGTACGAAGACCACGGTGAAATCCTCAAGTGGCTGATGCTGGACAACGTGCCCGGCAGCTACCCCTACACCGCCGGCACCTTTGCCTTCAAGCGGGAGAACGAGGACCCGACACGCATGTTCGCGGGTGAGGGCGATCCCTTCCGCACCAACAAGCGCTTCAAGCTGCTCAGTGAGGGCATGCCGGCCAAGCGCCTGTCCACGGCTTTCGACTCGGTCACGCTCTACGGCAACGACCCCGATCCGCGGCCCGACATCTATGGCAAGGTCGGCAACTCGGGTGTGAGCATCGCCACGCTGGACGACATGCAGGTGCTCTACGGCGGCTTCGACCTCTGCAACCCCGCCACCTCGGTCAGCATGACCATCAACGGCCCGGCCCCCACCATCCTGGCCATGTTCATGAACACGGCCATCGAACAGAACCTGGCGAAGTTCAAGGCCGACAACGGCCGTGAACCCACGGACACCGAAGCGGCCAAGATCCGCGCCTGGGTGCTGGAGAACGTGCGGGGCACGGTGCAGGCGGACATCCTCAAGGAAGACCAGGGCCAGAACACCTGCATCTTCTCCACCGAGTTCTCGCTCAAGGTCATGGGCGACATCGCCGAATACTTCGTGCACCACAAGGTGTGCAACTTCTACTCAGTGTCCATCTCCGGCTACCACATCGCCGAAGCGGGTGCCAACCCCATCAGCCAGCTGGCCTTCACGCTGTCCAACGGCTTCACGCTGGTGGAAGCCTATCTGGCGCGCGGCATGCACATCGATGACTTCGCGCCCAACCTGAGCTTCTTCTTCAGCAACGGCATGGACCCGGAATACACCGTGATGGGCCGCGTGGCGCGCCGCATCTGGGCCGTGGCCATGAAGGAGAAGTACGGCGCGAATGAACGGTCTCAGAAGTTGAAATACCACATCCAGACTTCAGGTCGCAGCCTGCACGCACAGGAGATCCAGTTCAACGACATCCGCACCACGCTGCAGG
>CAMLNH010000328.1 GCA_946481355.1 uncultured Curvibacter sp. | reverse complement strand
CGAGGCCCGCACGCAGGAAACGGCCCAGGCCTTTCTCAACGCGGCCAGCGCGCTGGGCACAGAAGCCGCCGCCAGACTCAACGTCACGCTCTACCCCGCCGTGCCCATGAGCGTGCAGCGCGTGGCCAATGTAGAGCGCGCGCAGATGCTGATCGAAAGCCCCTCCCGCGCCGCGCTGCAGCGCTTTCTCGCGGACTGGCACGACACCTTGCACGCGGTACGGCAGGGCCCCGAGGGCAAGGGCCTGATCCGCTGGGCCGTTGACGTGGATCCGCTGGCGATCTGAGCACACAAAAAAAGCGGCCGTCAGGGCTTGCACCCCGACGACCGTAGCCCTTCAACCAAAGGGTTCTGGAGGCGGCCCGTGCTCTGCGGGCCGCGATGGATCAGCAGCGACTCAGGCCAGGTCGAAACGATCGGCGTTCATGACCTTGGTCCAGGCGGCGACGAAGTCCTTGACGAACTTCTCCTTGCCGTCGGCGCTGGCATAGACCTCGGCGTAGGCGCGCAGCACGGAGTTGGAACCGAAGACCAGATCGGCTCTGGTGCCGGTGTACTTCACCTTGCCGCTCTTGCGGTCCTTGCCGTCGAAGACCTCGGCGCTGGCGTCGGTGGCCTTCCACTCGGTGCCCATGTCGAGCAGGTTGACGTAGAAGTCGGTCGTGAGCGCCCCCACCTTGTCGGTGAACACACCATGCTTGCTGCCGTCCGCATTGGTGCCGAGCACGCGCATGCCGCCGACCAGGGCCGTCATCTCGGGCGCGGTCAGGGTCAGCATCTGGGCCTTGTCGAGCAGCATGGCTTCCGTCGGTGTGCCGCCCTTGCCCCGGCCGTAATTCCGGAAACCGTCGATCACGGGCTCGAGCACGGCGAAGGACGCGACGTCGGTCTGGGCCTGCGAGGCATCCACCCGGCCCGGCGCAAAGGGCACCTCCACCGCCACGCCGGCAGCCTTGGCAGCCTGCTCGACACCCACCACACCGGCCAGCACGATCACGTCGGCCAGCGAGAGCTTGCCTGCGATGCCTTGCAACTTGGCCACCGTCTTGGCCACGCCCTTGTTGATCGCCCAGTCTTTCTGCGGGGCCAGGGCGAGACGGGCACCGTTGGCGCCACCGCGCTTGTCGCCGCCGCGGAAGGTGGAGGCCGAGGCCCAGGCCACGGACACCAGTTCACCCACCGAGAGGCCGGAAGCAGCAATCTTGGCCTTGGCATCGGCGATGTCGGCAGCCGTGGGCTTGAGGGTGGCGGCCGGCAGCGGGTCCTGCCAGATCAGGTCTTCCTTCGGCACTTCGGGGCCGAGGTAGCGGGCCTTGGGGCCCATGTCGCGGTGGGTCAGCTTGTACCAGGCGCGGGCGAAGGCGTCGGCAAAAGCCTGCGGATCCTCGAGGAAACGCTTGGAAATCTTGCCGAACTCGGGGTCGAAACGCATCGTGAGGTCGGTGGTCAGCATCTTGGGCTTGTGGAACTTGCCCTTGATGTGTGCGTCGGGAATGATGTCCTCGGCGTTCTTGGCCACCCACTGCTTGGCACCGGCGGGGCTCTTCTCCAGTTCCCACTCGTACTTGAACAGGTTCTCGAAGAAGTTGTTGCTCCACAGTGCAGGCGTCCTGGTCCAGGTGACTTCGATACCGCTGGAGATGGTGTCCTTGCCATGGCCGCTGCCATAGTTGCTGTTCCAGCCCAGACCCTGGGCTTCGATGGGCGCAGCCTCGGGCTCGGGGCCCTTGTGCGACTCGGGCGCGGCACCGTGGGCCTTGCCGAAGGTGTGGCCACCGGCAATCAGCGCGACGATTTCCTCGTCGTTCATGGCCATGCGGTAGAAGGTCTCGCGGATATCCTTGGCCGCGGCCATGTAGTCACCGCTGGCGTTGGGGCCTTCGGGGTTCACATAGATCAGACCCATGTGGGTGGCACCGAAAGGCCCATTGAGCTCGCGCTTGTCGCCGATGCGGTCCTTGGGGTCCACGCCCAGCCACTTCATCTCCGGGCCCCAGTTCACGTCCAGGTCCGGTTCCCACACGTCTTCACGGCCCCCGGCAAAACCGAAGGTACGGAAGCCCATGGACTCCAGCGCCACGTTGCCGGCGAGGATGAACAGGTCGGCCCAGGAGATCTTCTGGCCGTACTTCTGCTTGATGGGCCAGAGCAGGCGACGCGACTTGTCGATGTTGACGTTGTCGGGCCAGGAGTTGAGCGGCGCGAAGCGCTGCTGGCCCCGGCCGCCACCCCCACGACCGTCGATGGTGCGGTAGGTGCCGGCGGCGTGCCAGGCCATGCGGATCATCTGCGGGCCGTAGTGGCCGAAGTCGGCCGGCCACCAGTCCTGGCTGTCGGTCATGAGCTTGACCAGGTCGGCCTTGAGCGCCTTGTAGTCCAGCTTCTTGAACTCTTCGGCGTAGTCGAACTTCTCACCCAGGGGATGGGACTTGTTGCCGTGCTGGTTCAGCAGATCCACGCGCAGCTGGTTCGGCCACCAGTCCAGGTTGTTGGTACCGCCGCCGGCGGCGTGGTGGTAGGGACATTTGGCTTCTGACATGGGGCTCTCCTTGGATCGTGATGGCTCGAAATGAGTCGGGCAAGGTTGAAGGAAAAGGATAGGCCGATCAATGCACCAGCGCCAGTGCGGCCAGGGCTTCCAGCCAGGACGTCTGATCTTGCTGAGGCAGGGACATGAGGGCTCCTTTGCGTTGACGGCCCCGCCAGTCTATTTATCAACTATTGAGTCGGCCATTTGATTGTGAATATCTATCGAATAGGCGACGACTATCCATGTATGAATAGTCATAGGTACTAACCCGAGGTTGAAGCGAAGCTCAGGTCATCAGACCCACGGCCCCCGAGAAGCTCAGGAAGGCCACGGCCGTAGAGACCAGGATGATGCGGGCGATGCGCCCGTTGTCGGCACCGAAGCGCTCGGCCAGCAGCGAGACATTGCTGGCGCTCGGCAGGGCCGCGGCCAGCACCATGACCGTGAGCGCAAAGCGCGTCAGCGGCACGCCCAACTGCATGGCCCCGATGCCCACCAGCAGCACCAGCAAGGGGTGCAGCAGCAGCTTGAACACGGCCACGGGCACGTAGTCGCGCAACGGGATGGGC
>CAMLNH010000327.1 GCA_946481355.1 uncultured Curvibacter sp. | reverse complement strand
TGCTCTGCTTCACCAACAACATCCCGCAGCGCGACGGCGGCACGCACCTGACCGGCCTGCGCGCGGCGATGACGCGCGTGATCAACAAGTACATCGACGACAACGAGCTGGCCAAGAAGGCCAAGGTCGAGATCAGCGGCGACGACATGCGCGAGGGCCTGGCCTGCGTGGTGAGCGTGAAGGTGCCCGAGCCCAAGTTCAGCAGCCAGACCAAGGACAAGCTGGTGTCGAGCGAAGTGCGCGCGCCGGTGGAAGACATCGTGAGCCGCCTGCTCACCGACTACCTGCAGGAAAAACCCAACGACGCCAAGATCATCTGCGGCAAGATCGTGGAAGCCGCCCGCGCCCGCGAAGCCGCCCGCAAGGCCCGCGAAATGACCCGCCGCAAGGGCGTGCTCGACGGCATGGGCCTGCCCGGCAAGCTGGCCGACTGCCAGGAGAAGGACCCGGCGCTGTGCGAGATCTACATCGTCGAGGGCGACTCCGCCGGCGGCTCCGCCAAGCAGGGTCGCGACCGCAAGTTCCAGGCCATCCTGCCGCTGCGCGGCAAGATCCTCAACGTCGAGAAGGCGCGCTACGAGAAGCTGCTGACCAGCAACGAAATCCTCACGCTGATCACTGCCTTGGGCACCGGCATCGGCAAGGCCAGCGCCGACTCGGGCAAGAGCGGCACCGACGATTTCAACATCGACAAGCTGCGCTACCACCGCATCATCATCATGACCGACGCCGACGTGGACGGCGCCCACATCCGCACCCTGCTGCTGACCTTCTTCTACCGCCAGATGCCCGAGCTCGTCGAGCGCGGCCACATCTACATCGCACAACCGCCGCTGTACAAGGTCAAGTCGGGCAAGGAGGAGCTCTACCTCAAGGATGCCCCGGCGCTGGACGCCTACCTGCTGCGCGTGGCCCTGATCAACGCCGCCATCCATACGGGGGGCGCCAACGGCACGGTGATCAGCGGTGAGACCCTGGCCGAGCTGGCGCGCAAGCATCAGCTGGCCGAGAACGTGATTGCCCGCCTGCAGAACTTCATGGACGCCGAAGCCCTGCGCGCCATCGCTGATGGCGTGGCGCTCAAGCTCGATACCGTGGCTGAGGCCGAAGCCTCCGCTCTCGCGCTTCAGGCCAAGCTGGCCGGCGCCGAGGTGGCGGGAGAGTTCGATGCCCGTAGCGACAAGCCCATTCTGCGTATCAGCCGCCGCCACCATGGCAACGTCAAGAGCAGCGTGATCACCCAGGATTTCGTGCACGGTGCCGACTACGCGGCGCTGGCCGAAGCCGCCAACACTTTCCGTGGCCTGCTCGCCGAAGGTGCCCGTGTCATGCGCGGCGAAGGTGAGAAGCAGAAGGAAGAGAAGGTCAACGATTTCCGTCAGGCCATGGCTTGGCTGATCGTTCAGGCAGAAAATGCCACGGCTCGCCAGCGCTACAAGGGCCTGGGCGAGATGAACCCGGAGCAGCTCTGGGAGACCACCATGGATCCGACCGTGCGCCGTCTGCTGCGCGTGCAGATCGACGACGCCATCGAGGCCGACCGTGTGTTCACCATGCTCATGGGCGACGAGGTCGAGCCGCGGCGCGACTTCATCGAGACCAACGCCCTGCGCGCCGGCAACATCGACGTCTGAGGCAGCAGCGGACGGCATGAACACCGTCGCCGTCATCGATTTCGAGACCACGGGCATTTCGCCCGGGCAGGGCGCTCGGGCCACCGAGGTGGCCATCGTGCTGCTGGAGGACGGGCAGGTGGTCGACCGCTACCAGAGCCTGATGAATGCCGGGGTGCGTATCCCGCCTTTCATCACCCAGCTCACGGGCATCAGCAATGCCATGGTGGCGCAGGCCCCGCCAGCGGAGGCCGTGATGCGCGAGGCCGCCCGCTTTGTCGGAGACGCGCCCATGGTGGCCCACAACGCCGCGTTTGACCGCAAGTTCTGGATGGCCGAGCTGGCCCGCGCAGGCTTGCCAGCCCAGCAGCCCTACGCCTGCACCCTGCTGCTGGCGCGCCGGCTCTACCCCCAGGTGCCCAACCACAAGCTGGGCACGCTGGTGGACTACCATGGCCTGCCACGCACCGGCGCGGCCCACCGGGCGCTGGCCGATGCCGAGATGGCGGCCCAGCTGCTGCTGCAGATCGGGCAGGACCTGCAGCAGCGCTTTGCGCTGCCCCGGGTCGATC
Organism: uncultured Curvibacter sp.; assembly: GCA_946481355.1. The sequence goes on along the minus strand of CAMLNH010000327.1, from coordinate 966 downwards.
ACGCCCTGCTGCTGGCCCTGCAGCAATGCCAGCGACACGAAGTGGGTGCCCTCATGTCACGTCACGCCCGGGCATAGAACCAGCCCTCGTCGCATAATCGAAGCGCTGCAACCGGTATCCGGTCCTACCCATGAGCGACAAAAAACCCTTCGAGATTGCGCGCGAGACCCTCAAGCAGATCACGGCGCGCAAGCTGGTGCCCACCCCGGTGAACTACCAGGCGATCTACAACGAGATCGCCGGCCTGCCGCTTGTGCAGCCCTTTCCGGAAGAGCCGCTGCGCCGTATCGCCCAGTCCATGCCGGCGCGCAACCCGGGCCAGGAGAAGCAGCTGGGCCTGCTGGACTACGCCATCGGCCAGCGCAGCTGGCAGGGGGTGCAGAACGCGCTGGTGGCCTATGCGGGCTTCATCACCCCGGGCAGCGGCGATACCGGCCCGGCGCCGCTGGCGCCTGCACCGGCTGCCACCGCGGCCCTCACGCCAGAATTCTTCGAGCAGGTGGCGCGCCTGATCGAGTACACCAGGCCTGCGCTGGGCAGCGACGATGTGCGCTTCCAGGAACAGCTCCAGCTGGTGGTGCGTGCCCTGCGCGACCCGGCGGCCGAGTCCTACAAGGTCAAGGCCCTGCTGGCTGATTTCAGCCACCGCCTGTCCTTCGCCGCCGAGGACCAGGCCGAGATCCGTCTGACCCTGCTCAAGCTGCTGCAGCTCATCATCGAGAACATCGGCGAGCTCAGCATGGACGAGGCCTGGCTCAAGGGCCAGACCGATGCGCTGAAGGAGGCGGCCCAGCCGCCGCTGACCTTGCGCCGCCTCGATGATGTGGAGCGCCGCCTCAAGGACGTGATCTTCAAGCAGAAGGATGCCAAGGGCCGGGCCCTGGAAGCGCAGGAGGAGCTGCGCCAGATGTTGGCCACCTTCATCGCGCGTCTGTCGCAGATGGCCGAATCCAGCAGTGCCTACCA
>CAMLNH010000326.1 GCA_946481355.1 uncultured Curvibacter sp. | reverse complement strand
ATCGACTGATCCCCTGTCGCTGGTGTTTACCCGCAGGATGTTAGCGCCTCGGCGGCTCAACAGTTCAAGGTGCCTGGATGGTGGCGGCCGTCTGTGCCACGCGTTGCGCTGGCGCCGGTTGTGCGCCGGCGTCGAGCAGGCGGTCGGTCAGCCCCGCGCCGGCCCACATGCCCAGCAGTGCGAGCCAGGCTGTGAGTGCAAAGATCGCGCCGCCCGTCATGCCCGCGCCCACGGCACAGCCACCGGCCAGCATGGAGCCGAAGCCCATGAGCATGGCGCCCGCAATGTAGCGGCGCATGCTGTAGCCGTCCTTGAAGCCTTCGAGCTTGAAGTCGCGGCCCAGCAGCGCACCCAGCAGCGAGCCTGCGAACACACCGGGCAGCAGACCGAAGTCGAAGCCGATCGGCGGTGCAGGGGAGGCCAGCACACGCATGAGCCACTCGGCCGAAGGGCCGCTGAAGGTCAGGCCCTGGACCTGCACCGTGTCAAAACTCTGCGAGCCGATCAGGTGCGTGGCCCACCAGCCCGCGGCCACGGCCAGGCCCGTGCCCATGCCGCCCACCCATTTCCAGAGGCTGCGGTCGCTGCGCAGCGCAAAGTACAAGGCCGCGGCGAACCAGACCAGTCCCACGGCCAGACCGCCGGCGTGGCCCAGGTGCGTGAGCGCCAGCAGGTCGCGCGCTGTGCCGCCTTCCACCGTCCACCAGCCGCTGATGGCGTGGCGCAGCGGTGCCAGCACCCCGCCGAGTGCGGCCTGGGCTGTGACCGCGAAGATCAGCCCCGAGAGCAGGGCGCGCAGATTGCCGTTGGCCGAGAGCACGAGCAGGCGGCTCGCGCAGCCGCGCGTCATCACCATGCCGGCACCGAAGAGCAGCCCACCGATGATGGCGCCCGATAGGCTGCCGCGCGTGGCCAGCTGGCGTGCCGTGCTCACGTCCAGCGCGTGCAACAGGATCAGTGCCTGCACTGCCACCACCGCGCTCGAGAAGGCCAGCAGCCAGACCGCGAGCTTCTCGCCGAAGCGGCCGTGCCAGAACTCCAGCGTGGCCGCGCGCAGGCAGAAGCGCGAGCGCTGTGCGAAGAAGCCGAACAGCAGGCCGATGCCCAGCCCGGCCACGGCCAGGACATGGCCGCTGCCGTAGCGCTCGATCAGGGAGGCGAGGTCCATGGGCGTTAATTTACTATTTGCTTATATACTAAGTTTCTGCCGCCCAGCCGGCTTGATCTGGCTCAAACAGGCTCACCCTCGATGAACACCTTGCACCTGCGATCTCTTGGCCGCCGCGTCTGTGCCGCACTGGCCCTGTGCTGCGGCGTGGCCGAGGCGGCCGGTGAGCCACCCATGGTGGCGCAGCAGGTCGCGCCCAGCGCCTGGTACGTGGAGGGCGTCTCGGCCCTGGGCTCGCCCGCCAACCAGAACTTCATCTCCAATGCCGGCTTCGTGATCACGCCCGCGGGTGTGGTGGTGATCGACGCGCTGGGCTCGCCCGCGCTGGCCGAGCGCCTGCTGGCGCAGATCGCGCGCCTCACGCCGCTGCCCGTGACCCACCTCATCGTCACGCACTACCACGCGGACCACATCTACGGCCTGCAGACCTTCCGCGCGCGCGGCGTGCGCGTGCTCGCGCATCAGGCCGCGCGGCTCTACCTCAACTCCGACACGGCGCAGCTGCGCCTGCAGGCCTCGCGTACCGAGCTCGCGCCCTGGATCGACGAGGACACGCGCCTCGTGCAGGCCGACGAATGGCTGAGTGGCGACCGCGACCTCACCGTGGGCGGCGTGCGCTTCGAGATCCGTGCCGTCGGCCCTGCGCATACGCCCGAAGATCTCGTGGTCTACCTGCCCTCGGAGAAGGTGCTGTTCGCGGGCGACCTGGTGTTCCGCAGCCGCATCCCCTACGTGGGCCAGGCCGACAGCCGACACTGGATCGTCGCGCTCGAACGCCTGCTGTCTTTCGATGCCAGCGTCGTCGTGCCTGGCCACGGCCCGCTCTCTCAGCAGGCGCGCCAGGACATGCAGCTCACGCGCGACTACCTCGTCTACCTGCGCAAGAGCATGGGCCAGGCCGCCGCCAACCTCGAGCCCTTCGACGAGGCCTACCAGGCCACCGACTGGAGCGCCTTCGAGCACCTGCCGCTGTTCCGCGTGGCCAACCGCATGAACGCCTACAACACCTATCTGCTCATGGAGCAGGAAGCCGGCAAATGAAGGTCACGCGTCGCACCCTGTTGCTGGCGGCCGCCACCGTGCCGTTGATGGGCCGTGCGGCCACGCTGCCGCGTGCCCTGGACCTGCGGCGCGAGCTGGGCGCCGCTCTCGCACGCCACCAGCCCCTGGTCGTGATGGTCAGCCTCGACGGCTGTGCCTATTGCCATACCGTGCGCGACCACTACCTCGCGCCCATGCAGCAGCAGGGCCTGCCCGTGGTGCAGATCGACATGCGCAGCCGCCGCCTGCTCAAGGACGTGGATGGCCACCCCATCGTGCACGACGAGTTCGTGCGCGCGCGCCGTGTCACCGTCGCGCCCACGGTCCTCTTCCTCGGTCCCCACGGCGAGGAGCTGGCCGAGCGCCTGGTGGGCGGCTCCCTCCCCGATTTCTATGGCGCCTACCTGGAGCAGCGTCTGGAACAGGCCCGCGCCCGGCTGCGCTGAAGCGCCAGAGCCTCGCGGTATAAACACCGCATGCTCGCTCTGCTGCAACGTGTGAAAGAGGCCCGCGTCGAGATCGCGGGCGAGGTCGTGGGCGCCATCGGTGCCGGCCTGCTGGTCCTGGTCTGCGCCGAACGTGGCGACACCGAGGCTACCGGTGACAAGCTGCTCGCCAAGATCCTCAAGCTGCGCATCTTCAGTGACGAGGCCGGCAAGATGAACCGCAGCGTGCAGGACGTGGGCAGCGGCCTGCTCATCGTGAGCCAGTTCACCCTGGCCGCCGACACCACGGGCGGCAACCGGCCCAGCTTCACCAACGCCGCGCCGCCCGAGGACGGGCGGCGTCTTTACGAAGACTTCGTCAGCAAGGCCCGGGCCTCACATCCCGTGGTGCAGACCGGTCAGTTTGCGGCGGACATGCAGGTGCATCTGGTCAACGACGGGCCGGTAACGATCCCTCTCACGCTGCGTTGACGGTGCTCACTCCGGCTCGATGCCGGCCGA
>CAMLNH010000325.1 GCA_946481355.1 uncultured Curvibacter sp. | reverse complement strand
GCGGCATGTCCATGCGAGATGCTGGCATCATGGACGGCGACCTGCTGGCCGTGCAATCCACCAAGGACGCCAAGAACGGCCAGATCGTCGTGGCCCGACTGGGCGACGAGGTCACGGTCAAGCGCTTCCGCCGCAACAAGCACCTGATCGAGCTGCTGCCCGAGAATCCGGACTACCAGATCATCGTGGTCGAACCCGGCGACCCCTTTGAGATCGAGGGTCTGGCCGTGGGCCTGATCCGCAACACCATGCTCATGTGAACGTCGTGCGCACCCACTGAAAGCCCTGCCATGAATTCCGCCTGGTCCGCCACCTACGCCCTCTGGTCGCCCCTGCACAAGCTGCTGCGCCGACTGACTGCGCCTGCAGCACCGCGCACTACCAGTGCCAGCTCTGTCCTGCCTTGCCACAACACCACGGCCGCCATCGTGCGCAGCAACCGCCCGGTGCCACGCCCTTTGCGTGTGGTCCGTGTCATGGAAGCCGGCCAGCCGCGATCGCAGGTCGGTCGCATGGTGATCTCCGGCCGCATGGCCGATGTCTGCGCCGAGCTGGATCGCCTCGCTGCCTGCGAAGCCGCTTAAGCGCTGGCTCAAGCGCGCCATACCCCGGGTGCGTCCAACGTCCCGGTACTCAAGCCGCCCGAAGCGCAGGGCACAATAGCAGGATGAACATCGTCATCCTCGACGACTACCAAGACGTCGTCCGCAAGCTCGATTGCGCCAGCAAGCTGGCCGACTTCTCTCCCAAGGTCTACACCAACACGGTCAAGGGACTGGGCCAGCTCTCGGTCCGCCTGCGGGATGCCGATGTGCTGGTGCTGATCCGGGAACGTACCCCCATCACGCGCCAGCTGATCGAGAAGTTGCCGCGCCTCAAACTCATTTCCCAGACCGGGCGCCTGGGCAATCACATCGATGTCGCCGCCTGCACCGAACGCGGCATCGCCATCGCAGAAGGCTCGGGCTCGCCCGTCGCACCGGCCGAGCTGACCTGGGCGCTCATCATGGCCGCCATGCGCCGCCTGCCCCAGTACATCGGCAACCTCAAGCACGGCGCCTGGCAACAGTCCGGCCTGAAATCCGCGGCCATGCCGTCCAACTTCGCCCTGGGCACGGTATTGCGCGGCAAGACCCTGGGCATCTGGGGCTACGGCAAGATCGGCCAGATGGTGGCCGGCTACGGCCGGGCCTTCGGCATGCGCGTACTGGTCTGGGGCCGGGACGCCTCGCGCGAGCAGGCTGCGCAAGATGGCTTCGAGGCCGCCGTCAGCCGCGAAGACTTCTTCGCGCAGAGCGATGTGCTGACCCTGCATCTACGCCTCAACGACGTGACGCGTGGCATCGTCACCCCGGCCGATCTGGCGCTGATGAAGCCTACTTCCCTGCTGGTCAACACCTCGCGCGCCGAGCTGATCGAAGCCGACGCGCTGATTGGCGCGCTCAACCATGGCCGCCCGGGTATGGCGGCCATCGATGTCTTCGAGTCCGAACCCATCCTGCAGGGCCATGCCCTGCTGCGGCTGGAAAACTGCATCTGCACGCCGCACATCGGCTACGTCGAGCAGGAAAGCTACGAGCTCTATTTCGGCACGGCCTTCGACAACGTCGTGAACTTCATCAACGGGCAGCCGAGCAACATCGCCAACCCGGAGGCGCTCAAGGTCCGGCGCTGATTCAGGCGGCCTTCGCCTTGGAGGCCAGCCGGGACAGCATGAGCTCGGTGCTCGCCTTGCGGTCCGCGTTGACCGTCTGCACATGGGGCCGCGCACCCATGGCCTTGAGGTAGTCGCGCACGGGCAGGCCCGCCAGCACATCCTCGCCGTAGATGATCTTGCTGGCGCTGCTCACCAGGGGCAGATGGGTCACGGCTGCGCAGTCCGCCAGCGTGAATTCAGCCCCCGCCACAAAGGGTGAAAACTTCGCCAGCTTCGAGAAACCGTTCACGCCCTTGAGCAGCAGCTTGCGGGTGCGCTCCTTGAGGCCGTCGCTCACCTGGCCGCCGAAAAAGGCCTCGGGATAGAGCTCGCGCGCCACCAGTTCCAGGTGCAGCTCCATGTAGACGATCAGCTCGCGCACCTTGGCAGCGGCCAGCGGGTCGGCCGGAAGCAGCGGGCGCTGGGGGTAGACAGCCTCGATGTATTCGGCGCAGGCGCTCGATTCCGAAATCGGGCCGGACGGCGTGTCCAGGAAAGGCACCTTGCCCATGGGCGAACGGTCCATCAGCAGGGGGTGCGTGTTACCCGTCCAAACCAGCTCCTCCTCGAAGGGCACGTCCTTCTCCAGAAGTTGCAGCTTCACCTTGTTGAAGTAGTTGCTGGCGGCAAAGCCGCAGAGCTTCATGGTCATCATGTCTCCTCGTATCTGATGGGAATATCCGGTACGCGAAGTCTCGCAGAAGACCGGGTCCACGGCAGTCCGGCAGGTGACTCCAGCGCGCCCACGAGCACCGGATAATGCCCTCCATGCATCCTGTCTACGCACACATCGCCGTCGTCGGCACCGGCGCCATGGGCCGAGGCATCGCCCAGATCGCAGCCCAGGCCGGCAGTACCGTGACCCTCTACGACCAGCAGCCCGCCGCGGTTGCCGCGGCGCAGCAGTCCATCGCCGAGCAATGGGACCGCCAGGTCGAGAAGGGCCGCCTGGACCCTGCCGCTGCGGCCGCAAACAAGGAGCGGCTGCGTGCTGCCGCCAGCCTGAGCGATCTGGCGAACTGCGACTTGGTCGTTGAAGCCATCGTCGAAAAGCTGGAGGTCAAGGCGGCGCTCTTCGCCGAACTCGAAGGCATCGTGCGCGCCGACGCCGTGCTGGCCAGCAACACCTCATCGCTCTCGATCACGGCCATTGCCGCCCGGCTGCAGCGCCCGCAGCGCGTGGCTGGCTACCACTTCTTCAACCCGGTGCCGCTGATGAAGGTGGTGGAGGTCATCGCCGGGCTCAAGACTGACGCCGCCGTGTGTGCATCCCTCTCGGACCACGCACGCCATATGGGCCATACCCCTGTGATGGCTCAGGACACGCCGGGCTTCATCGTCAACCACGCGGGCCGCGGCTACGGCACCGAGGCCCTGCGCGTGGCCGGCGAACGCGTGGCCGACTTCGCCACGCTGGACCGCATCCTGAAGGACCAGATGGGCTTTCGCCTCGGCCCCTTCGAGCTGAT
>CAMLNH010000324.1 GCA_946481355.1 uncultured Curvibacter sp. | reverse complement strand
AGTTGCTGCGCTCGCTCACCTCGGCCAGGACCAGCAACTGCTGCACCTGGCGGGCCAGATGGTCCACGTCGTCGAGAAGCTGCTGAGTCTGTCCCGCGCCGCCCAATTCGATCTGTCCGCGCAGCAACGCCAGCGGCGTCTTCAGCTCGTGCGCCGCGTTCTCCATGAACTGCTGCTGGGTCCGAAAACCACCCTCCAGGCGGGCCAGTGCCTGGTTGAACGCCTGCACCAGGGGTTTGAGTTCGGTGGGGAGATTCTGCTCATCCAGCCGTCGGGACAGTTGCTGCGGGCCGATCTGCTGTGCTTGTGCGGAGGTCTCGCGCAGCGGGCGCAACAGCCGTTGCACCGTCAGCAGCAACACCGCGGCCAGCAGCAGGATCGACAGGCCCGCCGTGGCCAGCGCAGCACCACCGATGCGGCGTTCGGCACCCAGGTGAATCAGCGCGACCAGGCGTTCGCTGACACTGGCCTGGATGGTCCAGGTGCTGCCTGCGTGGATCACCTTCAGGGTGTGCGAGTACAGCGGCGGCTGCGGCGCGCCATGCGTTCTCAGAGGTGTGGGTGACTTCAGGAGAACCCGCCCTGTGCGGTCGCTCACCTGGTAGGCAATGTCGTGAGGCAGGGCCTCGGGCAACCATTGCAGCTCATCCTGCCAGTCCAGCCGGAGCAGTTGCCCCTGCGCATCGAAAACCAGCATGCTGGCCAGCACATGCGTCATGCGCTCGGCACTGTGGCGGGCCCGGTCGTTCGCCTGAAACTGGAGCACCAGCCAAAGAACCGCGCTGATCAGCGCCACGGTCAACAGCCAGGCGAGGAGGTAGGAGGCCAGCAGCTTGAAACCGAGGCTTTGGCGCCATTCATGCTTCCACTGCGGCATAGCCCACTCCCCGGATGTTGGTGATGGTCGTGGTGGCGCCGAGTTCTTCGAGCTTGCGCCGCAGCCGGTGCAGGGCCACATCCAGCGCGTTGGGGGTCACCGCCTCCTGCGCGCCCCAGGCCGCAGCTTCCAGGGCTGTGCGCCTGACGGGGGCGCCTTCGTTTCTGAACAGGGCCAGCATAATCTGCATCTCTGTGCGTGCCAGCGGACTGGCGCGGCCGTTGCAGGTCATGGTCCCTTGCTCGGGATGCAGCTGCACATCGCCCCAGCTCGGGCTCAGCGTCACCTGTTGCGGCGGGCGGCGCAGCAAGGCCCGCACGCGCGCCACCAGCTCCGCCATGGGAAAGGGCTTGCTCAGGTAGTCGTCGGCCCCCGATTCCAGCCCGTCCACCCGGTCGTGCAGTGCGTCGCGTGCTGTCAGGATCAGGCAGGGCGTGAACCGGTTCGCCGCGCGCAGCCGGCGCACCAGCTCCAGTCCATCACCATCGGGGAGACCGCGGTCGATGATGGCGACGGCATAGTCCACCATCTCCAGGGCCGCCCAGGCTTGGCCCAAGCGCTCCACCGTGTCGCAGGCCAGACCAGCGCCTTCGATCGCCTGGCGCACGAGGGCCGCCAGGCGGTGATGGTCTTCCAGCAGCAGCACGCGTTGCATGGGGTCTCTTGAAGATGCAGGCAATCAGAACCGGTAGACGTAGGCCACCCGTGCCGCCGAGACGCCGCTGCGCCCGACCAGGGGACTGTCCTTGATGGCGGACCCCAGGAACGTGTGGCTCAGGTCCATGAACACGCTGTGCCCGGGTGCCAGCGGCAGGTTCAGCTGCAGTCCCAGCTCGGTGTTCACGGTGTCGCTCCCACCGTAGCTTGACCGGCCAGCCCGCGATTCGGCGGACCGCACGCCATAGTAATAGTCCACGTACGAGCGGTCTTGCCACACCAGGGCCAGGCGGGGCTTGAGGTTCACAGCGCCCACCTGAACACGGCGGCTCGCCTCGAACTTGATCTGCTGACCATCGCTGCGGCCGTTGGCATCGCCTTGCCACTCGGCGCTCAACTGGGCAAAGGGCAGCCGCCAGTCGGCGCGAGCGCCGAGCCACAGCCCACCTTTGCGTTCGTCCATGCCCTGGAGTTCGGCGGCATCGCTGGCCTTGTAGCCCTGGTCCGAATAGCGCGCCCGCAGCGCCAGAGAAACGGGCCCGGCGGAGGGCAGCTTGACGTCCAGCGACGGACCCAACACCCGCACGTAGCGGTTTTCGAAGGACAGCATGGGCAGGGCCTTGGTCTCGGTGTCCACGCCTTGGTACGGCGAGGTCTCGCTGCTCACGCCCAGGCCCAGGCCCCATTGCGGGCCTCGGTCTTCGTGCAACTGCTCGTCGGCATGCGCCGTGGTGGTGACCAGCGCCAGCGCAAAGGCGCTGGAAGAAAGAATGCCAAAGAGGGTGATGGATCGCATGGCGTTGCCGTTTGATGAGGGAATGCCGATGCTAGAAGCGCCTGACTTACTGGATTGTTACCGGCACAAGGCCCGCGCCATCGTTGATCCTGGTCAGGGCTTCCCCCAAAACTGGAGCGCAAGCTCTAGAAAACACGCGGGAAAGCCCGCTGCCCGACCACCGGCCAGGCCCGGTAGATTCCGGCATTCACCTGGAGACCCGCATGACCAAGATTTCGCCCGACTACCTTGCCCTGCAACGCCTGTACCACTGGGAAAAGTCCGCCCCGTCGCGGGTGGCCCTGACCCAGCCCATGGGCGCCGGGGCGGTGCAGGACTTCACCTGGGCCCAGGTGGCCGACCAGAGCCGGCGCATGGCCGCTCACCTGAAGGCCCAGGGCTGGGCGCCGGGCAGCAAGGTCGCCATCCTGTCCAAGAACTGCGCCTGGTGGATGATGAGCGACCTGGCGATCTGGATGGCTGGCTACGTCTCGGTGCCGCTGTACCCCACGCTGGCGCCCGACACCATCACCCAGATCCTGACCCACAGCGAGTCCAAGGCGCTGTTCGTCGGCAAGCTCGACGGCTGGGAGCACATGAAGCCCGGCGTGCCCGCCGGCCTGCCCTGCATGAGCTACCCGCTCTCGCCCGACGACGCGAAGCAGGCCTACGAGGGCTGGGATGCCATCGTGGCGCGCACCGCGCCGATGAAGGAGTCGCCCGTCCGCGGCGAGGACGAGCTGGCCACGCTGATCTACACCTCGGGCACCACCGGCCTGCCCAAGGGCGTGATGCACTCCTTCGGCAATTTCGCCTGGGCGCTGGACCGCGGCCTCAAGCGCATTCCCCTGACCCAGGACGACC
>CAMLNH010000323.1 GCA_946481355.1 uncultured Curvibacter sp. | reverse complement strand
CATCGTCAGGCTCTTACAGCAGAAAACGCCCCGTCAATTGACGGGGCGTTTTTATTTGTGTTCCAGGAATCGCGATGAGCCGTCGCGCGGCAGATGTTGCCCTGCAGATGGGCTCGGTCGTTAGGGGGGGCTGACACCTCCCCAGGCTGGCTGCAGGCTATTTGCCGGCGCGCAGCTCTCGACGCAGGATCTTGCCGACGTTGGACTTGGGCAGTTCGTCGCGGAACTCGATGTATTTCGGGTGTTTGTAGCCGGTGAGGTTCTGCGCGCAATATTTGGCGACGTCCTCCTCGCTGAGGGTCGGATCGCTGCGTACCACATAGACCTTGATGGCCTCACCCTGCTTGGCATCAGGAACACCGATGGCAGCGCATTCAAGGACCCCGTCACAGAGCGAGATGACGTTCTCGAGCTCGCTTGGGAAGACGTTGAAGCCGCTGACCAGGATCATGTCTTTCTTGCGGTCTACGATCTTCGTGTAGCCCTGAGGATCCATGATGCCGATGTCACCGGTGCGCATGAAGCCATCGGATGTGAAGGCCTTGCTAGTTTCCTCGGCCTGGCGGTAGTAGCCCGTCATCACATTCGGACCCCGGATACAGATCTCGCCCGATTCGCCGACAGCCAGTGACTGCCCCTCGTCGTCCTTGATGGCGATTTCGACGCCTGGCAGAGGCAGGCCGATGGTGCCGCTGAACTTCGTGGTCGTGACGGGATTGTTCGTGCCGATGGCGCAGGTCTCGCTCATGCCCCAGCCTTCGACCATGGCGCAGCCTGTGACCTCCTGCCAGTGCTTTGCCGTGCCCTCGGAGGCGGCCATGCCGCCGGCCTGCGAGATGCAGAGGTGTGAGAAGTCCACGGTGCGGAACTGCGGGTGCTGCAGCAGCGCGTTGAACAGCGTGTTCACGGCCGGCAGCATGTGGAAAGGGCGGCGCTTGAGCACCTCGATGAACTTGCCAATGTCACGTGGATTCGGCACCAGCGTCATGTGTGAGCCCCAGCGTATGGCCAGGAAGCACAGGGTGAGGGCGAAGATGTGATAAAGCGGCAGAGCCGCAATGCTGTTGGTCTCGCGGACATTGCCGACACGGTCCAGTGCCGGCGTGAACCAGGCTTCCGCCTGCAGGATCGCCGCCACGATATTGCGGTGGGTAAGCACGGCGCCCTTGCTCAGGCCCGTGGTGCCGCCGGTGTACTGCAGAAAGGCGATGGAATCCAGGTGGGCCTGGGAAGGTTTGAGGGTCAGATGCGCGCCTTCGCCCAGAGCCTTGCGGAAAGCCGTCACGGTACGCGCTTCGGTCAGCGGAAGCTTGTAAGGGGGGACCATCTTGGCCAGGTGCCGGATCGCAAAGGTCAGCCAGCGGCCATACCAGGGCCCCAGCAGGTCACCGAAAGCGGTCAGCACCACATGTTTGACCTGCGTGCGTTCGATGACTTCTTCCAGGGTGTGGGCGAAGTTCTCCAGCACCACGATGGCCGTGGCGCCCGAATCCTTGAGCTGGTGCTCCAACTCGCGTGCGGTGTACAGCGGGTTGACGTTGACACAGGTGTAGCCGGCGCGCAGGATGGCAGCCATGGTCACTGCGAACTGGGGCACATTGGGCAGCATGATGGCCACGCGCGCGTCGGGCTCCAGGCCCAGGCGTTGCAGCCAGGCACCCAGGGCGGCCGATAGCTCATCCAGCTGGCGATAGCTCATCCAGCGCTCCATGCACACCGAGAAGGGCTGGGTGGCATTCTTGCGGAAGGATTCCTCCAGCAGCTGGGCCAGAGAACTGTACTGACCCGGATCGATGTCCTGAGGAACGCCGGGGGGATAGCTTTGCAACCAGATTTTTTCCATCAATCACTCCATGACCGCGCTATTGAACCCCAGACTCGGGGGCGCGGGACACCGGGCTTGTCCTAGGTAGGGGCAGAAACTGTCACCCGTGCGTCAAGCGCAGGCGGTCCGCGCGTTTGGAGAATGGCGGAAATCACCTTACATTCGCGGCATGGATGCCAATCACAAGGGTGAGGAAAACAGCGGCAGTTCAGATTTGCTGCGCATGTTGCCCGCCGAACAGAGCGCCACGGCGCGTGCGCCCTGGGTGGCCGTGATCCGAAGGCTCGGCGCCCGGCATCGCGGACGCATCGCGCGGCATCTGCAGGCCCTGGACGAGCACGACCGCTACCTGCGTTTTGGTTACATGGCCAACGACGCCCAGATCCAGACCTATGCCGACAGCCTGGACTTCGAGAACGACGCCATCTTCGGCATCTACAACCGGCGTCTGGAGCTGGTGGCCATGGCGCATCTGGCCCACTCGGTCGATCGCAGCTACGATGCCTGCGCAGAATTTGGCGTCTCGGTTCTGCCCACGGTGCGGGGCCATGGCTACGGCAGCAAGCTGTTTCAACGCGCCATGCGCCATGCCCGCAACGAGGGCGTCTACCTGATGTTCATCCACGCGTTGAGCGAGAACAAGGCCATGCTCAATATCGCCCGCAAAGCCGGTGCCACCGTGGAATACGACGGTTCGGAAGCGAGGGCCTACTTGCGTCTTCCGCCCGCCACTTTTGAGAGTCAGGTCACGGAAATGCTCGAAGAGCAGCTGGCTCAGACGGATTACCGGCTCAAGGTCCAGGCCAAGCAGTTCTGGGATTTTCTTTCCGGCCTCCAGGATGTGCGCCGCGGCGTGCGCGAAGCCCGGCACAAATCCGCGCCCTGAGCGCTGCCAGCGTCCCGTCGTGAGGAGGTAAGCGCGATCCGCTATCCTATGGGGGTCGCAACAAAGCACCTCCGGTGCAACCGTCAGTGCCTGACCCCCATCCTGCGCGGAGTCCTGAAAAAGAGGACAAGCGCACCTTCCTGAAGAAGCTGGCCGAGTTCATCCACCCCGGACCGGACTCCACGGCCGAACTGATCGAAACCCTGGCCGAGGCCGAAGACAACCAGGTCATCGGCGCCGAATCGCGTTACATGCTCGAAGGCGTGCTGCGCATGGCCGACATGACGGCCGGCGACGTCATGGTCCCGGCGCCGCGCATGGATCTGGTCGATATCAACGCGCCCTACGACGATCTGCTCCATCTGGTCATCGACACCGCCCACTCCCGTTTCCCGGTCTACGACGGCGAGCGCGAAAACATCATCGGCATCCTGATGGCCAAGGACCTGCTCAAGCTGCAGCGGGCCCCCG
>CAMLNH010000322.1 GCA_946481355.1 uncultured Curvibacter sp. | reverse complement strand
CGGCCTGATCGTGCCCATCGGTGCCTGGGTCATCGAGGAGGCCTGCCGCCAGGCCGTGGCCTGGCGACGCGCCGGCCTGCCGGACCTGGTCATGGCCGTCAACCTCTCGGCAGCACAGTTCCGCCGCAACGGCATCGAGGAAACCGTGGCCCAGGCCCTGCAGCGCAGCGGCCTGGTGCCGGCCCTGCTGGAACTGGAGCTGACCGAGTCCATCCTGCTGCAGGACGTGGAACACGTGCTGGCGACCGTGCAGCGCCTCAAGCAGCTCGGCGTGCAACTGGCCATCGACGACTTCGGCACCGGCTATTCCAGCCTGTCGTATCTGAAACGCTTCGACATTGACAAGCTCAAGATCGACCAGAGCTTCATCCGCGACCTGGCCAGCGACCCCGATGACGCGGCCATCGTGCGCGCCATCATCCAGATGGCCCACAGCCTGGGCCTGCGCGCCATCGCCGAAGGCGTGGAAACTGCCGAACTGCTGCAGCAGCTGCGCGGTTTCGGCTGCGACGAGGCTCAGGGCTACCACTACGCGCGGCCCATGCCCGCCGCAGAGGCCGAACGCTACCTGGCCCAGCTGACGGCGCCGCCACCCTGAGCCCCTGGCCCGCCAGGGCCTGCCACCAGGCCGGTATGATTCAGGGTTTTCCCTAGGCTTCATCCCTGAAGCCTCTGTCGCAGGGCCTGCCCCTGCCCACCAGCCGGCCCTCAGACCCGCCACCCATCCGGATTCCTCAACGATGACCGACATCGACCGCGTCCAGACGCTCCCCGAACTCCTGGCCTGGCGTGCCACCCGCAGCCCCCAGGGCGAGGCCTACCGCGAATACGAAGCCGGCAGCCGCCAGTGGCGCAGCCTGAGCTGGCGCGATGTACAGACCCTGGTCGGCCAGTGGCAGGCTGCCCTGGCCAGCAGCGGCGTGGGCGGCGGTGCACGCGTGGCCATCCTGCTGCCCAACGGCCTGCAGGCCATGAGCATCGACCAGGCCACGCTGGCCCAGGGCGCCGTGCCCGTGCCCCTGCATGCCATCGACAACCCGGGCAGCATCGCCTACATCCTGTCCGACTGCGAAGCCAGCCTGCTGCTTGTGAGCCAGGCCGAGCAATGGCAGATGATCCGCGCCGTCGGCACCCCCCTGCCGGCCCTGCGCACCGTGGTCGTGGCCGGCGCCGCGCGCGGCGAGCTGCCGGGCACACCCGATGCCGGGGGCGTGCGCCTGATCGGCCTGTCGGACTGGCTGGGCGCCGCGCAGGCGGACGTGGCCCTGGCCCCGCCGCCCGGCCCCGAGGACCTGGCCGCCATCGTCTACACCAGCGGCACGACGGGCAAGCCCAAGGGCGTGATGCTCACGCACCGCAACGTGATCTCCAATGTCCAGGCGGTGCTGGCACGCATCCAGCCGCTGGAAAGCGACGTCTTCCTCTCCTTCCTGCCGCTCTCGCACACCTTCGAGCGCACCGCCGGCTATTACCTGCCCATCGCCGCCGGCAGCTGCGTGGCCTATGCGCGCTCGGTGGCCCAGCTCGGTGAAGACCTGCAGACCGTGCGCCCCACGGTGCTGATCTCGGTGCCGCGCATCTATGAGCGCGTACACGCCAAGCTGATCGAGACCCTTGCCCTGACACCCTGGAAGCTCCAGCTGCTTGAAGCCGCGCAGGCCAGGGGCTGGCGCCGTTTCCGCGCCGCCCAGGGCCTGAGCACCCCGGCGGCTGATGAAGGCGCCGCCGCGGCGGGTGTCTGGCGTTTCCTGCCCTGGCCCCTGCTGCGCGCCCTGGTGGCCCGCCCCCTGCTGGCACGCTTCGGCGGCCGCGTGCGCGTGGCCGTCAGCGGCGGCGCACCGTTGTCGCCGGCCATCGCACGCTGCTTCCTGGGCCTGGGCCTGCCCCTGCTGCAGGGCTATGGCATGACCGAGACCTCGCCGGTGCTGGCCGTCAACCTGCTCGACGACAACGACCCGGCCACCGTGGGCCGCGCCCTGCCCGGCGTGGAAGCACGCATCGGGGAGAACCGCGAATTGCAGGTGCGCGCGCCCTCGGTCATGAAGGGCTACTGGAAGCGTGCGGACGACACGGCCCGCATCCTCGACGCCCAGGGCTGGCTGGCCACGGGTGATCAGGCCGAGATCGTCGACGGGCGCATCCGCATCCTGGGCCGCATCAAGGAAATCATCGTCACCTCCACGGGCGAAAAAGTGCCGCCGGGCGACCTGGAACTGGCCATCACGGCCGACCCGCTGTTCGAGCAGGCCTTCGTGGTCGGTGAGCAGCGCCCCTTCATCGCCTGCGTGGCCGTGCTGCAGCGCGAGGAGTGGCAGCGTCTGGCCGGCGAGCTGGGCGTTGACGCGCAGAGCGAAGCCAGCCTGGCCGATCCGCGCGTGCTCAAGGCGGCGCTCGCGCGCATCGAGCAGGCCACGGCCAGCTTCGCGCGCTACGCCGTGCCGCGCGCGCTCTGCCTGACGCTGGCGCCCTGGACCATCGAGAACGGCTTCATGACGCCCACGCTCAAGCTCAAGCGCAACAACCTCACGGCGCATTTCAACGCCGCCATCGAAGCGCTGTACCAGAAGCCCGGTCGCTGAGCGGCCCGCACGTTCAGGCCGCGAGCGGCTCGCGTGCGTTGTCGCGGCCGTGGGCCAGCGCCATGACCTCGCGCGGATCGCGCGCCTTGAGGCGGTGGTCGCTCCAGACCTGGCGCCAGCGCCGCGCACCCGGCAGGCCGTGGCGCAGGCCCAGCATGTGGCGCGCCACGCCGTACCAGGACACGTCCTCCTCGGCCATCACACGCCGCATGTAGGCCACCATCTGCTCCTCGACGGCCTCGCGCGTCAGCGTCGAGGGCTCGGCGCCGAAATAACGCGCGTCCCAGGACGCGAGCCACCAGGGGTTGTGATAGGCCTCGCGGCCGATCATGGCGCCGTCGAGCAGGCGCAGCTCGCGGTCCAGCTGCTCGTCGCTGCTCAGTCCGCCATTGATGACGATGTTCAACTGGGGGAAGTCGTGCTTGAGCCGGTGCACCAGCTCGTAGCGCAGCGGCGGGATCTCGCGGTTTTCCTTCGGGGACAGACCCTGCAGCCAGGCGTTGCGGGCATGGACGATGAAGGTCGTGCAGCCGGCCTCGGCCACCGTGCCCACGAAGTCGCGCACGAACTCGTAGCGCTCCACGCGGTCGATGCCGATGCGGTGCT
>CAMLNH010000321.1 GCA_946481355.1 uncultured Curvibacter sp. | reverse complement strand
CCGAGATGCTGATCGGCGGCGTGGGCATCGGCTTCTTCATCTGGGACGCCTGGAATTCCTCGCGCATCAGCGACATCATCCTCGCGCTCTTCTACGTCGGCCTGATCGGCTTCTTCCTCGACCGCATCGTCGCCTGGATCGGCCGCATCGTGACCCGCGGCACTGCCGCCAGCTGAACCCCAGCCCGCAAGGAAACTGATATGAGCAACGCCTATCTCACTCTCTCGCAGGTGGACATGACCTTCCACAGCAAGGCACGCGGCACCAATCCCGTGCTGCACAACATCAACCTGGAAGTCCAGCGCGGCGATTTCATCGCCCTCATCGGCCACTCCGGCTGCGGCAAGTCCACCCTGCTCAACCTCGTGGCCGGCCTGCTCAAGGCCAGCAGCGGCGGTGTCATCGTCGGCGGCCGCGAAGTCAACGCCCCGGGACCGGACCGCGCCGTGGTGTTCCAGAACCATTCGCTGCTGCCCTGGCTCACCGTCTACCAGAACGTGGAGATCGCGGTCGACAAGGTCTTCCGTGACAAGAAGAGCCCGGCCGAACGCAAGCAGTGGATCGAGCACAACCTGCGCATGGTGAACATGGGGCACGCGTTGCACCGCCTGCCTTCCGAGATTTCGGGCGGCATGAAGCAGCGTGTGGGCATCGCCCGTGCGCTGGCCATGGAGCCCCAGGTGCTGCTGATGGACGAACCCTTCGGCGCCCTGGACGCGCTGACCCGCGCCAAGCTGCAGGACGAGCTGCTCGAGATCGTGGCGCGCACGCAGAGCACCGTGGTCATGGTCACCCACGACGTGGACGAAGCGGTGCTGCTGAGCGACAAGATCGTGATGATGACCAATGGACCCGCCGCCACCATCGGCGAGGTGCTCACCGTGGGCCTGCCGCGTCCGCGCAACCGGGTACAACTGGCCGATGACCCGCGTTACCTGCACTGCCGCAAGGCCGTGATCGACTTCCTCTACACCCGCCAGGCCCATGTGGAGAAAGAGGCGGCGTGATCAAGCTCTTGCCTGAGCCGCACGCTCCCCGCCCCAAGGTCGGGCGCGGATATTGCTTACCTGAATAGAAACAGGCCGAAGCCGGCCTGAATTCCCCGATTCGGTGCAAA
The DNA here is from genome assembly GCA_946481355.1 of uncultured Curvibacter sp. The sequence goes on along the minus strand of CAMLNH010000321.1, from coordinate 2,069 downwards.
GACGTGCCGGATCACTCAAGACGAAGGCGTCTTGCCCGTGCGCAGTGATACTGCGGTGCACGGGCAAGACGCCTTTTTTCATGCCCGGAAACAATGATGAACAGCTTGCGCACCTTCCTCCGCTCCGGCCACAGCCCCACGCTGCTGGCCGCCTTCGTCTACTTCACCTACTGCTGCGGCGTCTGGGTGAGCAACGGCGCGATGGCCCCCTTCATCAAGGAAAGCCTGAACCTCAGCCCCGCGCAGATCGGTCTCATGCTCTCGGTCCCCATCTTTGCCGGCGCGCTCATGCGCTTCCCCCTGGGCATCCTGGCCCAGTACATCGGGCGCAAGAACGCCACCCTGGTGGAAATGGGCGGCATCGCCCTGGCCCTGCTCTATGGCTACTTCTTCGTCGAGACCTTCAACGACCTGCTGGCCATGGGCGTGCTGCTGGGCATCGCCGGCGCCAGCTTCGGCGTGGCGCTCTCGCTGGGCTCGGGTTCCTTCCCCGCGCGCTACAAGGGCCTGGCCATGGGCCTGGTCGGTGCCGGCAATGTGGGCACCTCCATCGCGGCGCTGCTGGCGCCGCAGCTGGCCCAGGCCTATGGCTGGAAATCCGTCTACGGCATCGCGGCCGTCGGCCTGCTGCTGCCCGTGCTGGTCATGATCTTCCTCGCGCGCGAGCCCGACGACGTGGACAAGCACGCGAGCTTTCGCGAACACATCGCCTGCCTGTTCGAGAAAGACGGTTGGGCCTTCAGCGTCATCTACGCCATCACCTTCGGCGGTTTCATCGGCCTGACCAGCTTTCTGCCCAGCTACTACTACGACCAGTTCGGCGTGAGCAAGGTGCAGGCCGGCCAACTCACCATGCTGGCCGCCTTCATGGGCGCGGCCCTGCGCATCTTCGGTGGCTGGATCTCGGACCACTGGGGCGGCATCAACACCCTCACCGCCGTGCTCCTCATCGTCACCGTCACCCTGCTGCTCTGCGGCCTGGCTGGTGGTTCGCTGGTGCTCACCACCCTGCTCATGATGCTGTGTTTCGCGGCGCTCGGTGCCGGCAATGGCGCCCTGTTCCAGCTCGTGCCCCTGCGCTGGCCCCTGACCACGGCGGTCGCCGGTTCCATGATCGGCGAGATCGGCGCGCTCGGCGGCGGCCTGGTGCCCAACGCCATGGGCCTGTCCAAGCAATACACCGGCACCTACTTCTGGGGCTTCGCCCTTTTCGCGGTGCTCTCGCTGGCGGTGCTGGGAATGATGCGATTCATGCAAGTCCGATGGACAAGGACCTGGGCGGAGAAGGGCGGTCGGGCGCGAAGCGCCTGACCGCCCTTCCAGTGAAGACTAACTTTGGATAGCAAAGTTAAGCGCAAGCGGGTCGAAACTAAAAGGGAGGTCGGAAGCGCGTAGCGCTGGGCCTCCCTTCCGTCGTAGGCTAACTTCGCGCAGCGAAGTTAAGTCCGCGTCAGCGGACGGCCGAAGACAGAACGCTCTTCTGAGCCCGCCGCTCAATTGCGCATCTGCAGCGCCAGCCCCGAACTGAAAGCCACCGCATAACGCGGCGCATAGACGCGCAGCAGCAGGCCGCCGCAGACGATGAGCAGCAGGGCCAGCGGAATGCCCTGCGGGTTCAGGAAGAAATGGAACAGCACCACCACCGCCATGATGGGGGCCAGCAGCGTCAGGCCCAGAGCAGGCGCGCGGTTGCTCAGCAGGCACAGGGCGCCGACCAGCTCCACGGTTTTCATGAACGGCCAGAAGAAGCCCGTGGCCTTGAGGGCTGCCTCCAACGCCAGGCCGCGCTCGGAGGTGGGCGGGTGCATCAGATGCGAGCCCGTGGCGACAAAGAAGAAACCGTCGATCGCACCTGCCAGAAATATCAGCCCCAGCACCACCCGCGGCACCGTGACCATCCAGTACACCTTCATTGCATGCTCCCTTGTTGTGATGAGGCCCTGGCCGGGCCCGGCTGCAACGCAGCCTCTGCGATGCAAGCGGCGCAGTCTAGTGAGGCCGCCGCGCGCTGAACATCCCACAAACTGGGGAGGTGCCCTGCCGGGGTAGGTACCCGCTCACGGGCTCAG
>CAMLNH010000320.1 GCA_946481355.1 uncultured Curvibacter sp. | reverse complement strand
GTCTGGGCCGGCATGAAGACCATCCAGGAGATCGTCGAATCGAGCGCCACGGCCATGATCGATCCGGAGCGTGTGCAGATTGTCCTGCCCACGGACTTCGAGATGCCCCCGGGCGGCCTGCACATCCGATGGCCCGACCATGCGCTGGAGCAGGAGGCGCGGCTCTTCCACCACAAGTGGTATGCGGCCCTGGCCTATGTGCGTGCCAACAAGCTCAACCACAACGTCATTGCCACACCGCACGACCGCTTCGGCATCATCGCCAGCGGCAAGGCCTGGAACGACACGCGTCAGGCCCTGCTGGACCTGGGGCTGGACGACGCCACCTGCCGCCAGCTCGGCATCCGCCTGCACAAGGTGGCCGTGGTCTGGCCGCTGGAGGCGCAGACCGCACGGGACTTCGCCACGGGACTGCAGGAGATTCTGGTGGTGGAGGAGAAGCGCCAGCTCATCGAGTACCAGCTCAAGGAGGAGCTCTACAACTGGCGCGACGATGTGCGGCCCAACATCCTGGGCAAGTTCAACGAAGGGGACCGTGCCGGCGGCGAATGGTCGCAGGCCAATCCATCCAGCAACGAGCTGCTGCGGGCCAACGCCGACCTGAGCCCGGCCGTGATCGCGCGCGCCATTGCCGGCCGTTTGAGGAAGCTGGGCATCGCAGCCGCAGGCAGTGATATTGCGGCACGTATCGATGCGCAACTTGCGGTGCTGCAGGCCAAGGAACAGGCCATGCAGGCCCTGGTGTTGAACGGTCCGGCCGCAGAGCGCCAGCCCTGGTTCTGCTCGGGCTGCCCGCACAACACCAGCACCAAAGTGCCTGAGGGCTCGCGCGCTATGGCCGGCATTGGGTGCCATTTCATGGCCACCTGGATGGACCGCAGCACCATCGGCTTCACGCAGATGGGCGGCGAGGGCGTGCCCTGGGTGGGCCAGCAACCCTTCAGCAGCGAGCCCCATGTGTTCGCCAACCTGGGCGACGGCACCTACTTCCACAGCGGTATCCTGGCCGTGCGCCAGGCCATCGCGGCCGGCGTGAACATCACCTACAAGCTGCTCTACAACGACGCGGTGGCCATGACCGGCGGGCAGCCCGTGGGCGAGCGCCCTGAGGGGCACTCGGTGATCCAGATCGCGCAGAGCATGCGGGCCGAGGGGGCGCAGAAGATCACCATCGTCACTGACGAGCCCGAGAAGTACGAAGGTGTGCAGGGCCTGCCCGCGGGCATCGCCATCGAGCACCGCGACGAGCTCGACCGCGTCCAGCGCGAGTTCCGTGAACTCAAGGGTTGCACGGTCATCATCTACGACCAGACCTGTGCCACCGAGAAACGTCGCCGTCGCAAGCGCGGCACCATGGTGATCCCGGCCAAGCGTGTGGTCATCAACGAGCTGGTCTGCGAGGGCTGCGGCGATTGTGGTGTGCAGAGCAACTGCCTCTCGGTCGAGCCGCTGGAGACCGAGTTCGGGCGCAAGCGCACCATCAACCAGAGCAGCTGCAACCAGGATTTCTCCTGCCTCAAGGGCTTCTGCCCGAGCTTTGTCACCGTTGAAGGCGGGCAGCTGAAGAAGAAAGCCAAGGGGCAGGCGGTTACGCCCTATGCCTTGGGCGAACTGCCCGAGCCGGCCTTGCCGCCGCTGAGCAAGGGCGGCGCCTACGGCATCGTGGTGGCCGGTGTGGGCGGTACGGGCGTCATCACCATCGGCCAGCTGCTGGGCATGGCCGCACACATCGAGGGCAAGGGCATCGTGACGCAGGACGCGGCGGGCCTGGCACAAAAGGGCGGGGCAACCTGGAGCCATGTGCTGATCGCCGCCTCGCAGGAGGGCATCAGCACCACCCGCGTGGGCATGGCGGCAGCCGACCTGATCCTGGGCTGTGACCCCATCGTCGCGGCCGGCAAGGAAACCGTGCTGCGTATGCGCGCGGGCCGCACGCGTGTGGCGCTCAACGGCCACAGTGCACCGACGGCCGCCTTCGTGAAGAACGCCGACTGGCAGAACCCGGCCCAGCGATGTACGGCCGAGATCGCCCAGACCGTGGGCGCCGAGGGCCTGGGGGCGTTCGACGCCGACGCCGTGGCGACCCGCCTCATGGGCGATGCGATCTACGTCAACCCCATGATCCTGGGCTACGCCTGGCAGAAAGGCTGGATCCCCCTGGGGCGCGAGGCGTTGCAGCGCGCCATGGAACTCAACGGCGTGGCCGTCGAAGCCAATCTGGCCGCTTTTGCCTGGGGCCGCCAGGCGGCACAGGATTGGGCCCGTGTGCAGGCCCTGCTGACGCCCGTGCAGGCTGTGCAGTTTCAGCCACGTGAGACGGTCGACGGTCTGGTGGCGCGCCGTGTCGAGTTCCTGACGGACTACCAGAACGCGGCCTATGCCGAAAGTTATCGCGCTTTTGTGCAGAAGGTGCAGGCCACCGAAGCGCCGCTGGGCAAGACAGCCCTGAGCGAGGCCGTGGCACGCTACCTTTTCAAGCTCATGGCCTACAAGGACGAGTATGAGGTGGCGCGCCTGCACAGCGCCCCGGCTTTCGGCCAGCGGATTGCCGCGATGTTTGAGGGTGAGTACAAGCTCCGATATCACCTCGCACCGCCGCTGCTGGCGAAGAAGAACGCCCGCGGTGAGCTGCTCAAGCGTTCCTACGGACCGGTCATGGGCCAGGCGTTCCGTCTGCTGGCCCGTCTGAAAGGCCTGCGTGGGACGGTTTTTGATCCTTTCGGTTACACGGCCGAGCGCCGCGAGGAGCGAGCCCTGATCGCCGACTACCGGGCCTGCATCGAGGAACTGCTGGCCGGGCTGAATGCTGCCAACCATGGGGCGGCCATCGAGATCGCCCGCCTGCCCGAGCAGATCCGCGGGTACGGCCACGTCAAGGCGCGCCATCTGGCGGCGGCGCGCAAGCTCTGGGCTGAAAAAATGGCGGCTTGGCGCACCCCACAGCGCTGATTCCACAGGACGGAAGGGGGACACAGGGGGCCCGTACAATGGGCGGCTGCCTGCGCGGGCAGCCCTCCCTGACGGGCGCCCGCGGCAGGATTCATCCAACTGACAGAGAACCGTGGAGTCAACCGTGTTTATTTCTTCCGCTTTTGCCCAGACCGCCCCTGCTGCTGCCGGTGGCGACAAGCAGTCATCGCTGCTGACCAAGCTGCCAAGTGAGCTGATATTCTTGGTGCTCTACAT
>CAMLNH010000319.1 GCA_946481355.1 uncultured Curvibacter sp. | reverse complement strand
CTGACATCGGCAATGGCCACCAGCAGGCGCCAGCCCTTGCCGCGCCCCACCTTGGCTGGCTCACAGTACACGGCGTCGTCAAAATCCCGCGCGTCTTCGCCATCGATGGTCACCAGCGCCACATCACGCAGATCGACGCGCTGCTTCAGGTCCGCCGGTCGGACCTTGTCGGGCAGTGCTCGCGCCTCCGCAAGTGCGGAATCCGAAAACTCGTGAGGCACGCCGTACTTGCGCACCGCGATCTCGATCTCCATGCCCGGGTCATCGATCTCGCCAAGCACCTCCTTGACGCGCCCCACGGGCTGTCCATAAAGAGCCGGTGGCTCGGTCAGTTCGACCACCACCACCTGCCCGGGCTTGGCCGATCCGGTCGCCCCCTTGGGAATCAGGACATCCTGCCCGTAGCGCTTGTCTTCAGGGGCCACAAGCCACACACCGCTCTCCTGGAGCAGGCGACCGATGATGGGCGCTGCGGGTCGCTCGATGATCTCGGTCACCCGCCCTTCAGGCCTGCCCTTGCGATCCAGCCGCACGATGCGGGCCTTCACCCGGTCCTTGTGCAGCACCGCCCTCATTTCATTGGAAGGAAGATAGATGTCGGGTTGTCCGTCGTCGCGGATGACAAAGCCGTGTCCGTCGCGATGACCGGAGACAACACCTTCGAATTCGGCCAGCAGGCTATTTTTTTCGTTCAAGATTTTGGGTTTCTGTTTTTTGATGCTATACTAGCGGTCTTCCTGAGATGCCCAGGTGGCGGAATTGGTAGACGCACTAGTTTCAGGTACTAGCGCCGAGAGGCGTGGAGGTTCGAGTCCTCTCTTGGGCACCAATCATAAGGGCTTGCAAACGATGAGTTTGCAAGCCCTTTTCTTTTGTTCGTCGTTGTCAGAGCAGCTTGCGCTGCTCTGACGGACCGGGCCTTTCAAACTGGCAGGGCCACGAGGTCATGCCCTTGTGCTGCCACAATGCGGGCCTTGGTGAACTCGCCTACCTTGAGGGTCTTGCTGATCTTCTCAGGCGGCAGCAGGCGCACCACGCCATCAATCTCAGGCGCGTCGGCATAGCTGCGGCCGACGCCGCCCTTCTTGCCCAGACCCGGCGCCGAATCCACCAGGATCTGCATCGTCGCACCAACGCGCGAACCCAGCTTTTCCGCAGACACTGCCTCGGCCACCTCCATGAAACGCGCGCGCCGCTCCTCGCGCACGGCATCGACCACCGGATCGGCCAGTGCATTGGCGGCAGCACCTTCGACCGGCGAGTAAGCGAAGCAGCCCGCGCGGTCTATGCGCGCCTCGGCCACGAAGTCCAGCAGATGCTGGAACTCTGCCTCGGTCTCACCCGGAAAGCCTGCAATGAAGGTGCTGCGCACCACAATCTCCGGACAGATCTCGCGCCAGCGCGCGATGCGCTCGAGGTTCTTCTCGCCGCTGGCTGGCCGCTTCATGCGGCGCAGGACGTCCGGATGGCTGTGCTGCAGCGGCACATCGAGGTAAGGTAGCACCAGCCCCTCGGCCATCAGCGGGATCACGTCATCCACGTGCGGGTACGGGTAGACATAGTGCAGCCTGACCCAGGCGCCATACCCCTTGGCCAGCTCCCCAAGCGTGCGCACCAGGTCCAGCATGCGGGTCCTGACCGGCTTGCCATCCCAGAATCCGGTTCGGTACTGCACATCCACGCCGTACGCCGAGGTGTCCTGGCTGACCACCAGCAACTCCTTGACGCCGGCTTCGAACAACTTGCGTGCTTCCGACAGCACATCACCCACCGGACGACTGACCAGATCACCTCGCATCGACGGAATGATGCAGAAGGTGCAGCGGTGGTTGCAGCCCTCGCTGATCTTCAGGTAGGCATAGTGGCGCGGCGTGAGCTTTATGCCCTGGGGTGGCACAAGATCTACAAACGGGTCGTGCGGCTTGGGAAGATGCCGGTGCACCGCCTCCATCACCTCATGGGTGGCGTGAGGCCCGGTCACGGCCAGCACGCTCGGGTGCATCTGCTGCACCAGGTTGCCACCGCCATCGCCTTCCCGCGCACCGAGGCAACCCGTGACAATCACCCTGCCGTTCTCGGCCAGCGCTTCGCCGATGGTGTCCAGGCTTTCCTTGACGGCGTCGTCGATGAACCCGCAGGTGTTGACGATGACGATGTCAGCACCGGCAAAGGTCTTGGAGGTCTGGTAACCCTCGGCGCTCAGTTGCGTGAGGATCAGTTCGGAGTCCGTGAGAGCCTTGGGGCAACCCAGGCTCACGAACCCCACTTTGGGCGCCGAAGCGCTGGTGGAAACAGGGGATTCACTCATCCCCGGATTGTCTCAGACCGGCCTGACCGAGTCAGCGCTTGAGGCCAAAAGCCGCCAGCATCTGCTCGCTGTTCTTCTGCATCTGCTCCTGCATCTGCGTGAAGGCACTGCGAGACTGCTCGAGATACGTCCCCATCATGCCCTGCATCATGGGAGACTGGACGTTCATGAACTGCTTCCAGACCTCGGGGTTGAGGCCCTTCGACTGCTCTGCCATCTTGGCCTGCAGATCCATGAATATCTGGACGTTCTTTTCCAGATAGGAGCCCATGAAGTCCTGCATGGCGTGGCCGTAGAAGCGGATGATGTTTGCAAGCACCTGCTCGGTGAAGATCGGCACGCCGGCCGTTTCCTCTTCCAGAATGATCTGCAGCAGGATGCTGCGGGTCAGGTCTTCGTTCGTCTTTGCATCGCGCACCACGAAACGCTCGTTTTCCATCACCAGAGACTTGACTTCGGCAAGCGTGATGTACGACGACGTATCGGTGTCGTAGAGGCGACGATTGGGATATTTCTTGATGACCCGCACGGCTTCCGGGGAGGAACCATGGGCATCGGCCTTGCTTTTTTGCACTACAGGACCTTCACGTGAAGACGGAGAGCCTCCGCAAATTGGGAGGCTGCTGTTGCGCCGGATTCTAGGAAGTCCCCCTTGGGCTGCCAGATGGGTTTTCCCTGTGCGCATTGCACATGATGCCATGTCGCAAGGCGGTCGCACAAAGAAAAAGGGCCTGACGAAATGTCGGGCCCTTGTCGTTTCGGAGATGTTTGGTAGGCGCGATTGGACTCGAACCAACGACCCCCACCATGTCAAGGTGGTGCTCTAACCAGCTGAGCTACGCGCCTGCAAACTGTCCGAAGCCTCGCAGTATAGCAGC
>CAMLNH010000318.1 GCA_946481355.1 uncultured Curvibacter sp. | reverse complement strand
GTCTCCACCTCGCACCCGCTGGCCGCGCAGGCCGGCCTGCGCATGCTGCAAAAAGGCGGCAATGCGGTGGACGCGGCCATTGCCGCGGCGGCCGTCATCACGCTGACCGAACCCGTGAGCAACGGCCTGGGCAGCGATGCCTTTGCCATCCTATGGGACGGCAAGGCGCTGCACGGCCTCAACGCCTCGGGCTGTGCGCCCCAGGCCTGGACGCCCGAGTACTTCCATCGCAAGTACGGCCTGGACGCCAAGACGCCGCCAAAGCGCGGCATCGACTCGGTCACCGTGCCCGGCGCCGTGTCGGGCTGGGTGGCCCTGAGCGACCGTTTCGGCAAGCTGCCGTTTGCCGATCTGCTGGAGCCGGCCGTGGAGATCGCCGAGCGTGGCTACCTGATCCCGGTCGTGGTGCAGCAGAAATGGGCCGCGGCCACGCCCGAGCTGCAGGGGGTGCCCGGTTTTGCGCAGAGCTTCCTGCCCTGGGGCCGCGCGCCCAAGGTGGGCGAGCTGTTCCAGTTCAAGGCGGCGGCGCGCGCGCTGCGCCTGATCGCCGAGACCAAGGGCGAGGCCTACTACCGCGGCGAGATCGCGCAGGCGCTGGAGAAGTTCTCCAGTGAGTGCGGCGGCGCGCTCAAGGCCAGCGACCTGGCGTCCTACCAGCCCGAGTGGGTGCAGCCCCTGGCCAAGAACTACCGCGGCTACACCCTGCACGAGATCCCACCCAACGGTCAGGGCATCGCGGCGCAGATCGCGCTGGGCATTCTCGACAAGTTCGATCTGGCATCGATGCCCGTGGACGGGATCGATTCCCAGCACCTGCAGATCGAGGCCATGAAGCTGGCTTTCGCCGATGTCTACCGCTATGTGGCCGAACCCTCTGCCATGCAGGTCACACCGGAGCAGATGCTGGATGACGCCTACCTGGCCAGCCGTGCCAAGCTGATCGACATGAAGAAGGCGCAGGACTTCAAGGCCGGCAACCCCGTCAAGGGCGGCACCATCTACCTCACCGCGGCCGACGAGAACGGCATGATGATCAGCTTCATCCAGAGCAATTTCATGGGTTTCGGTTCGGGTTGCGTGGAGCCGGGCTTCGGCATCAGCCTGCAGAACCGCGGGCACGGCTTCAACGTGGACCCGCAGGGCCACAACACCGCCAACCTTGTGGCACCGGGCAAGCGCCCCATCCACACCATCATCCCGGCTTTCCTGACGAAGGATGGCCAGCCCGTGATGAGCTTCGGCGTCATGGGCGGCAATATGCAGCCGCAGGGCCACCTGCAGACCGTGGTGCGCATGCTGGACTACGGACAGAACCCGCAGGCCGCCTGCGATGCACCGCGCTGGCGCTACAACGCAGGGCTGGAGATCAACGTCGAGGCCACGCTGGACAAGGGTACCGTGCAGGGCCTGCAGGCACGCGGTCACAAGGTGGAGGTCATCAACGATTCCTACCAGGACTTCGGCGCCGGCCAGTTCATCTGGCGCGCGGGCGATCCCAAGGTCGAAGGCTACGTGGCAGCCAGCGATCCGCGCCGTGACGGCCTGGCCGCAGGTTTCTGAGCATGGCGTCGGGCGCTCCTGAAAAGGTAGCAACCGGTTTTGCGTTCGCCGTCATCGGCGCCATCGCCTTCAGTGGCAAGGCCATCATCGTCAAGCTGGCCTACCGCTACGGCGTGGACGCGGTCACGCTCATCATGTACCGCATGCTGTTCGCGTTGCCCCTGTTCGCGGCCATGGCCTGGTGGGCCAGCCGCGGCAGGCCGCCGCTCGCGCGTCGCGACTGGCTGGGCGTGCTGGGTCTGGGCTTTTCCGGCTACTACCTCGCGAGTTTTCTGGACTTCGCGGGCCTGGCCTATGTCACGGCCTCGCTGGAGCGTCTCATCCTCTACCTCACGCCCACCTTGGTCTTGATCATCGGCTGGCTGCTCTATCGCAGGCGGGCGAGCTACGCGCAGCTGCTGGGCACGCTGATCAGCTACGCCGGTGTGCTGCTGGTCTTCGGGCACGAGCTCACGCTGGCTGGCGCCGACGTGGCCTGGGGGTCGCTGCTGGTGTTTCTCAGCGCCGTGAGCTATGCCTTCTACCTGAGCTACAGCGGCGAGCTGGTCCAGCGCCTGGGCTCGCTGCGCCTTGTGGGCCTGGCCACCAGCGTGGCCTGCGTGCTGTGCATCGTGCAGTTCCTGCTGCTGCGTCCGCTGTCGGCCGCGCAGGTGGCGCCCGAGGTGATCTGGCTCTCGCTGCTCAATGCCGTGGCCTGCACGGCCGTGCCCGTGCTGCTGGTCATGATGGCCATCGAGCGCATCGGTGCCGGTGCGGCGGCGCAGGCCGGCATGGTGGGGCCCCTGTCCACCATCCTGCTTGGTGTGTGGCTGCTGGGCGAGCCTTTCACCGCCTGGATCGTGGCGGGCACGGGGCTCGTGCTGGCAGGGATCTTCGTCTTCGGCCGTGCCGCGCGTACCGCGTCGGACTGAAAGTCCTGCACAGGCAAGGGCCGGACGGTCTTCGTATCATTCCGGTCGTACGGATTTAGACGCAAAGGAAACATCATGGATCTCGGGATTGCAGGCAAGTGGGCGCTGGTGGGTGGCGCGAGCAAGGGTTTGGGCTACGGCTGTGCGCAGGCGCTGGCGCGTGAAGGCGTGAACGTGGTGATGGTGGCGCGCGGTGCCGAGGCCCTGCAGGCCGCAGCTGTGAAGCTGCGCGGTGAGAGCCAGGGCGTGGAGGTCATCGCCGTGCCCGTGGACATCACCACCCCGGCGGGCCGCGCGGCCATCTTCGCCCAGCGCAAGGATTTCGACATCGTCGTCACCAATGCCGGCGGCCCGCCGCCCGGCGACTTCCGCGACTGGGACCGCGAGGCCTGGATCAAGGCGGTGGACGCCAACATGCTCACACCCATCGAGCTCATCAAGGCCACGGTGGACGGCATGGCAGCGCGCGGCTATGGCCGCATCGTCAACATCACGTCCAGCGCCGTGAAGGCACCGATCGACATCCTGGGCCTGTCCAATGGTGCGCGCAGCGGCCTGACGGGCTTTGTCGCCGGCGTGGCGCGCAACCCCAAGATCGCGGCCAAGGGCGTGACCATCAACAACCTGCTGCCGGGCGCCTTCGATACCGACCGCCTCAAGGCCACCATGGAGGGGGCGGCCAAGAAGAGTGGCAAGCCGATCGAGGACATCGCCGATGCGCGCCGTCTGACCATTCCGGCCCAGCGCTTCGGC
>CAMLNH010000317.1 GCA_946481355.1 uncultured Curvibacter sp. | reverse complement strand
TGCAGGCCGCGCTGGCCCAGATCGAAAAGCAGTTCGGCAAGGGCACCATCATGCGTCTGGGCGAGGGCGAGGCGATCGAAGACATCCAGGTCGTTTCGACCGGCTCCCTGGGTCTGGACATCGCCCTGGGCGTCGGCGGCCTGCCGCGCGGCCGGGTGGTCGAGATCTACGGCCCGGAATCCTCGGGCAAGACCACGCTCACGCTGCAGGTCGTGGCCGAAATGCAGAAACAAGGCGGTGTGTGCGCCTTCATCGACGCCGAACACGCGCTTGACGTGCAATACGCGCAAAAGCTCGGCGTCAACCTGGCCGACCTGCTGATCAGCCAGCCTGACACCGGTGAGCAGGCGCTCGAGATCGTCGACGCGCTGGTGCGCTCCGGTTCGGTCGACCTGATCATCGTCGACTCGGTGGCCGCGCTCACGCCCAAGGCCGAGCTCGAGGGCGAAATGGGTGATGCCCTGCCCGGGCTGCAGGCCCGCCTGATGAGCCAGGCCCTGCGCAAGCTCACCGCCACCATCAAGAAGACCAACTGCATGGTCATCTTCATCAACCAGATCCGCATGAAGATCGGCGTGATGTTCGGCAGCCCCGAGACCACCACCGGCGGCAATGCGCTCAAGTTCTACGCCTCGGTGCGCATCGACATCCGCCGCACCGGCACGATCAAGAAGGGCGAAGAGGCCATTGGTAACGAAACCAAAGTCAAGATCGTCAAGAACAAGGTGGCGCCGCCCTTCAAGACGGCCGAGTTCGACATCCTGTTCGGTGAGGGCATCAGCCGCCATGGCGAAATCATCGACATGGGCGTGAACGCCAAGATCATCGAGAAGTCCGGCGCCTGGTACGCCTACAACGGCGAGAAGATCGGCCAGGGTCGTGACAACGCACGTGAGTTCCTGCGCGAGAACCCCGAGCTTTCGCTGGAGATCGAAAACAAGGTGCGCGAGTCGCTGAACATTCCGCAGCGCGGCGAGGTGGAAGAGGTCGCTGCCGAGGAATAAGTTGCCTTCAGAGCAGAAGCCTGCCGGCGTCAGGCCGGCCTTCCAGCCCAGTCTCAAGGGTAGGGCCTTGAGACTCCTGGGCCAGCGCGAACATTCCCGCCGCGAGCTCGAGCGCAAGCTCGCACGCTACGAGCAGGAGCCTGGTGCGCTGGCCCAGGCGCTGGATGAGCTGCAGGCCAAGGGCTATCTGGATGAGCAGCGCGCTGTCGAATCGCTGGTGCACCGCCGCGCAGGTCAGCTGGGCGCGGCCCGCTTGCGCCAGGAGATGCAGGACAAGGGGCTGGCGCGGGAACTGATCGATCGGACTTTGGCTGAACTCAAGGATTCCGAGCTGGCGCGCGCGCGTGTGGTCTGGCAGCGGCGGTTTGACGCACCGCCCGCCGATGCGCAAGAGCGGGCCAAGCAGACCCGCTTTCTGCTGGCGCGCGGGTTTTCAGGCGAGGTGGTGCGCCGGGTGCTGGGCAGCGGCCCGGCGGAAGATGCGGTCTGATCAGAGGCCCAGCATCAGCTGGAGGTTCTGCACTGCCGCACCGCTGGCGCCCTTGCCCAGGTTGTCGAAGCGAGCCACCAGCACGGCCTGGCCCAGGCTGTCATTGCCGTAGACACTGAGCTCCATCTTGTTGGTGTCATTGAGCGCGGTAGGCTCCAGGCGGCCGCCCGCCGCGGGCGGCACCACGCTGACCCATTCACTGCCTGCGTAATGCGCGCGCAGCGCGTCTTCCAGTTGCTGGTTGCGTGTCACACCCTTCATCAGGTCGAACTGCAGGCCGATCTGGTCGATCATGCCGGCGTAGTAGTTGGCCACGGCTGGCACGAAGATCGGCCGCCGTGTGAGGCCCGTATAGCGCTGGAACTCGGGCACGTGCTTGTGCGTCAGGCCCAGGCCGTAGACCTCCAGCGGGGGTGCGGTTTTCGTGACTTCGTAGGCCTCAATCATCTGGCGGCCACCGCCGGAATAGCCTGAGTAGCCGGACAGCACGATGGGGTAGTCGGTAGGCAGCAGGCCGGCGTCGACCAGGGGGCGCAGCAAGGCGATGCCACCCGTCGGGTAGCAACCGGGGTTGGCCACGCGGCGGGCCCGGGCGACGGCTTGTGCGTGATCACGGGTCAGCTCAGGAAAGCCGTAGACCCAGCCCGGCGCCACGCGATGGGCTGTCGAAGCGTCGATGATCTTGGGCCCGGGCTGGCCGGAGGTTTTTTCGAGTTCGTCCACCAGGGCGACAGTTTCAACAGCCGCCTCGTCATGCAGGCAGAGGATGACCAGATCCACGCCGGCCAACAGCTCACGCTTGGCCGCCACATCCTTGCGGCGCTCAGGGGCGATGCTCAGTAGTTCCACCTGCGGCATGGCCAGCAGGCGCTCACGGATCTGCAGGCCGGTGGTGCCGGCCTCGCCGTCGATGAAGATTTTCTTGGCGGACATGGGCTTATGCCTTGCTTGAGCGAATTTATGAAACCGGTCCGGGGCGCACCGGTTTTGTGCAGAGCAACATGATACATTCCAAGGCTGTGCTAAATCCAGCACCAGCCAGGGGACGTACCGGTGCCCTGATCGGACAGAAATCCATTTCCTGAGAGAACCCTCATGAAGATTCACGAGTACCAAGGCAAGGAAATCTTGCGTCAGTTTGGTGTGCCGGTGCCGCGCGGCATCCCGGCCTTCACCGTCCAGGAGGCCGTCGAGGCCGCCCAGAAGCTCGGCGGCCCCGTGTGGGTTGTCAAGGCGCAGATCCATGCCGGTGGTCGTGGCAAGGGCGGTGGCGTGAAGGTGGCCAAGACGATCGACGACGTCAAGGCCCGCGCGACCGACATCCTGGGTATGCAGCTCAAGACCCACCAGACCGGCCCCGAAGGCCAGAAGGTGCGTCGCCTCTACATCGAAGACGGTGCCGACATCCAGAAGGAGTACTACCTCTCCTGCGTGACCGATCGCGGCACCCAGAAAGTGGCCTTCATCGCTTCCAGCGAAGGCGGCATGGACATCGAGGAAGTGGCGCATTCCACTCCCGAGAAGATCATCACGCTGTTCGTGGATCCCGCCACGGGCCTGACCCAGGCACAAGGCCAGGAACTCGCCAAGGGCGTGGGCATGCCCGCCGACTCCGTGGCCCAGTTCATCGACGTCTGCCAGAAGCTCTACAAGTGCTACATGGAGACCGATGCCTCGCTGGTCGAGATCAACCCCCTGAACCGCGACAGCAAGGGCAACATCATCGCCCTGG
>CAMLNH010000316.1 GCA_946481355.1 uncultured Curvibacter sp. | reverse complement strand
ACTCGTCACCGGTCAGGCGGAACAGCTTTTCGCGCACCATCTCACCCGCCATGAACTTCTCGCTGCGGTCGGTCAGTTCGTCTTCGTCGTACCACCAGGGCTGCTCGGGCAGGTACTTCTCGCAGATGCCGAACAGACGCTCGATGTCCTTGGCGTTCTTGGCGGCCATGGGCACGATCTCGGCGAAGGGATGACGTTGCTGCATCTCCTGCAGCCAGGGCGCTATGTCGGCACGACGGTGCACGGTGTCGAGCTTGTTCGCGATCAGCAGCACGGGCACGCCTTCGGCCAGCAACTTGAGCACGCGTTCGTCCGCCTGGTTGAACTGGCCAGCCTCCACCACAAACAACACGAGGTCCACGTCGCCCACTGCCCCTTGCACGGTCTTGTTGAGCGAACGGTTGAGTGCATTGCCGTGCCGTGTCTGGAAACCCGGTGTGTCGACAAACACAAACTGGGCGGCACCGACGGTGCGCATGCCCGTGATGCGGTGTCGCGTGGTCTGGGCCTTGCGCGAGGTGATGCTGATCTTTTGCCCGACCAGGGCGTTGAGCAGGGTGGACTTGCCGACGTTGGGCTTGCCCACGATGGCGATCAGACCGCACCGCTGTACGGGACCAGCACCCTGGTCTGTGGATTCGGACATCAGTGCACCCTTGTCTTCAGAACCTGCAGCATGGCGGCGGCAGCAGCTTGCTCACCGGCACGACGCGAGCTGCCGATGCCGCGCTCGTTCAGGTTGAGGTCGGACACCTCGCATTCGACGTCGAAGGTCTGCCGGTGCGCGGCCCCCAGCGTACCGACCACGCGGTACAGTGGCAGCTTGTACTTGCGCGCCTGCAGCCACTCCTGCAGCTCGGTCTTGGCATCCTTGGCACTGGCTTCCATCTGGGGGTTGATCTCGACGCTCTGGAACAGACGATGGACCAGCGACTGGGCCGCTGCATAGCCCGCGTCCAGATAAACCGCGCCGATCAGCGCCTCCAGCGCATCGGCCAGGATGGAGGGCCGGCGATTGCCACCGGAACGCACCTCGCCCTCGCCCAGCCGCACCACCTCCGGCAACCCCAGCTCGACGGCGATCTGGTGCAGCGTGTCCTGTTTGACCAGATTGGCGCGGATGCGCGAGAGATCCCCCTCAGGCAGCGCACTGAGCCGCTGGAACAGCAGGTCGGCCACTGATAGATTGAGGACCGAGTCCCCCAGGAATTCGAGGCGCTCGTTGTGATCCGCTGCAAAACTGCGGTGCGTGACCGCGCGCACCAGCAGGGCCGGATCGGAGAATTGATGCTGCAGGCGCGCCTGCAACGCGGTCAGTCCATCAGCCACGCTACTTGGTCTGCCCTTCGTACTTCAGGGTGAGCCAGGCCGGGCCGGCCAGATGGATCTCACGCTGATAGGCAAAGCTGACCACCACCTTGTCGCCGACTTTCGACACGGTCAAGTCCTTGCCGGCGACGGATTTAATGTCGTCAATCTGTGCCGCCTTGTCGAAAATGATGCGCACATCGGCCACGGTCCCGCCTTCGGTCGCCGCCTTCTTGGCCGCCTTGTGGATGGCCTGGAGCTCGATCAGCGTCGGGACCACCTGGGCCACGATCACCCCGCTCACCGCGAGGATGCCGCCGATGAACAGCAGACCGATGAAGGTGATGCCACGTTGCCTCGACCTCGCTTGCCTTGCCATAGTTTTCCCCCGTTCCAGATGTCGTCGATATCAGTTGAAAGAGCCGATGCGCTTGAGGTTGCCGAAGTTCATCCAGACCAGGAAGGCCCTGCCCACGATGTTCTGGTCCGGGACGAAACCCCAATAGCGCGAATCCAGCGAATTATCGCGATTGTCGCCCATCATGAAATAGTGACCGGCGGGAACTTTGCACACCACGCCTTCCACGCTGTAACGGCAGTTGTCCCGGAAGGGGAAATCGCCAATTTCGGCCTCCGAGAAGCCGCCACGGCGGTCCTGGTCGACGATCAGGCGATGCTGCTGCGCACCCAGAGTTTCACCGTACTGTCTGAAGTAGCGCATGGCGTCTTCATCGAAGAACTCGGGCAGCTCGGCCGTGGGTACTGGCTGGCCGTTGATGGTCAGCCGCTTGTTCAGATAGGCCACCTCGTCACCAGGCACACCGATCACCCGCTTGATGTAGTCCTGGCTGGGACGCGGCGGGTAACGGAACACCATGACGTCGCCGCGCTGCGGTTGCTTGCCTTCGGTGATCTTGGTATTGAGCACGGGCAGGCGGATGCCGTAGTGGTACTTGTTGACCAGGATCAGGTCGCCCACCAGCAGCGTCGGAATCATGGAGCCCGAGGGTATCTTGAAGGGCTCGAACAGAAAGGAGCGCAGCAGGAAGACCACCACGATGACCGGGAACAGCCCGGCCGTCCAGTCCAGCCACCAGGGCTGGGCCAGGATCTGTTCGCGGGCCTGGGACAGCTCCCCGCCCTCGTCGCTCTTGAGCCCCAGTTTCTCGTTGTCGGCTCTGCGCTGCTGCACCTCGGCCTCCAGCTTCGCCGCAGCCAGCTGGCGCTGCGGCAGGAAATGGAAGCGCTCGGCCAGCCAGTACAGCCCTGTGACGACCGAGGCCAGGAACAGCAGCAGGGCGAAATTGCCCTCGATGGCACCGAAGTACCAGGCGCCGATATAGCCGGCGAAGGCGGCCAGGATGGCCGCGGTCAGAATCTGCATCACTCCTCCACCTGCAGAATGGCCAGGAAAGCTTCCTGGGGTACCTCCACCGAACCGATCTGCTTCATGCGTTTTTTGCCTGCTTTCTGTTTCTCGAGGAGCTTGCGCTTGCGGGTGATGTCACCACCGTAGCATTTTGCCAGCACGTTCTTGCGCAAGGCCTTGATGTTCTCGCGCGCAATGATGTTGGCGCCGATGGCGGCCTGGATGGCCACATCAAACTGCTGGCGGCTGATGATCTCGCGCATCTTGGCCGCCACGGCACGGCCACGGTACTGCGACTGGCTGCGGTGCACGATGATGGACAGGGCATCCACCTTCTCGGCGTTGAGCAGGATGTCGACCTTGACCACATCCGACGCCCGGTATTCCTTGAACTCGTAGTCCATGGAGGCGTAGCCGCGACTGACCGACTTGAGCTTGTCGAAGAAGTCCAGCACGATCTCACCCAGCGGCAGCTCGTAGGTCAGCATGACCTGGCGACCGTGGTAGGCCATATTGAGCTACACACCGCGTTTCTGGTTGGCCAGCGTCATGACCGGCCCCACG
>CAMLNH010000315.1 GCA_946481355.1 uncultured Curvibacter sp. | reverse complement strand
CATCGTGATGGACATCGTGCTGGGCTTCCTGGCCGCCATCATCGTGGCCTGGTTCTCGCGTCAGCGCGAATTCCGTGCCGACGCCGGTGCTGCCCAGCTCATGGGCCGCCGTCAGCCCATGATCAACGCCCTGGCGCGTCTGGGTGGCCTGCACACCGCCGAGCTGCCCAAGAGCATGGCTGCCATGGGCATTGCCGGTGGCATCGGCCAGCTGTTCTCGACGCACCCGCCGATCGAGGAACGCATCGCCGCGCTGCAGAACATGCAAGGCTGAACAGCGTCGACGCATGCCGTACAACCGGTCCGAGGGTAAACCCGGGCCGGTTTTTTTCATGGCTGCTTTTTCGAACCCACGGGCATAGAATGAATCGAAGGTGTGATCCGGCAGCCCAAGACCATGCAAGACACTGCAAACACACTGCGGCAGCGCTTCCACGCGTGGCGCCGGAGCCCGAGGCGGCGTTTCGGGTTGCGACTGCTGCTGGCGCTGGTGGTGCTCAACCTGGGGGTGATCAGTGTCACGGTCTGGGCGGTGCTGCAAAGCCGTGACGGCTACCTTGCGACAGCCGAGGTCGAATCGCGCAACTACGTGCAGCTGCTTGAGCAGGACATCAGCACACTGGTCCATAGCCTGGACCGCATGCTGCTCAGCATGGTGGATCTTTACCCCCGGCTTGCCTTCCGTGATCGGGCCCAGGTTGATCAGCTGGTGTCCATGCAGGCGACGCAGTACCCCGATGTCGAGAATCTCGTGGTGCTCGATGCCGGTGGGTGGGTGCTGCACGCCAGCCTGGGTGTCCCGTCGGGAACGCCGTCCCTGGAAGGTCGTGACTATTTTCAGGCCTTGCGCGCGCGGCCCGATGCCGGGTTGATGATTTCCCGGCCTTTCATGGGGCAGATCAGCAAGAAATGGGTGATCGTGCTGGCCCGTGCCGTTCGTGACGAACGTGGGCGCTTTGCCGGCGTCGTGCTGGCTTCGGTGCGCCTGGAGCGGCTGAGCGAGACCTTTCTGTCGCTGGAGTTCAGCCGGCGTGGCGCCTACAACCTGTTCGACGACAGCTTCCAGGTCATCGTCAGATACCCTGAGCTCAATGCCGCCGGCCAGTCGTCCATCGGACAACGCTTCAGCTCCGCGGCATTGCAGCGCCGCATGGCCGACGGCCAGGACCAGGGCACCTACCGGGCCCATTCCAGCATCGACGGGATCGATCGCGTCTACAGCTACAGCCGGATCCGTGCCTATGGGCTCAATGTCATCATCGGCGTGAACGTCGACGACTATCTGAAGGACTGGCTGACCAATGCCTGGATACTGTCTGCCCTGGTCGGCGTCTTTGTCCTCATCACCAGCGGTCTGACCTGGAGCCTGCACCGGGCTTGGTGCCGCCAGGAACTGAATCTGCAGCGCCTCAGCGAGCTCAATCAGCAGCTTGACCGTGAGACTGCGCTGAACCAGACCATCATCCGTTCCTCGCCCTTCGCCATCTATACACGCGACCGAGAGGGCATCGTCACGGCCTGGAATCCCGCCGCCGAAAAGCTGTTCGGCTGGCGTGCCGAGCAGATCCTGGGGCGTCCGCTGCTCAGCGTGCCGGCGGGCCGGCAGCGCGAGACCGTGGAACTGCGCGAGCGCGTGCTGCGCGGCGAGAGCATCCTCGATCTCGAAGTACAGCGACAGAAAGCCGATGGAACGCTGTTCGACCTGAGCACCACGCTGGCGCCGCTCAAGGACGCCAGTGGCGCGATCAACGGTTACCTGGCCATCGCGGCCGACATCACGGCGCGCAAGACGGCCGAGCGCCAGGTCGAATTCCTGGCCTACCGGGACGTGCTGACCGGTCTGCCCAACCGCCTGCTGCTGCAGGACCGCTACAGCCAGGCCGCGGCCCACGCCGAACGCATGCACCGCCACCTGGCCCTGCTGTTTCTGGATCTGGACAACTTCAAGACCATCAACGATTCGCTGGGCCACGCCGTGGGCGATGCGCTGCTCAAGGAAATCGCAGCGCGGCTGCGCGAGTGCGTGCGCGAGACCGACACCATCAGTCGCCAGGGCGGCGACGAGTTCCTCATCGTGCTGTCCGACCTCAGCGGCACCGAGGCCATCGTGCCCGTGCTGGTGAAGATCCGCGAACGGCTGCAGGCGCCGTTTCTCATCGATGGTCATGAGCTCACCACCTCGGCTTCGATCGGCGTGGCGCTGTATCCGGACGACGGTCGTGAATTCGAAATCCTGCATCAGAAGGCCGACACCGCCATGTACCGGGCCAAGGATGCGGGGCGCAACCACTACCGCTTCTTCGACGAACAGATGAACGTGGAGGCCGTCGAGCATCTGCGGATCAAGAACGGTCTGCGGCGCGCGCTGGAGCGCGGGGAGTTCGAGCTGCACTACCAGCCCCAGATCGCCCTGGGTAGCGGCCGCGTCGTCGGCGTCGAGGCCCTGCTGCGCTGGCGCCATCCCGAGGACGGGCTGATCCCGCCGGCGCGTTTCATCCCGGTGGCCGAGGACGGCGGCCTCATCGTCCCGATCGGTGAATGGGTGTTGCAGGAGGCCTGTCGCCAGGCCATGGCGTGGCGTGCGCAAGGCCTGCCGCCCCTGGTGATGGCAGTCAACCTGTCGGCCGTGCAATTCCGCCGCGGGGAGTTGCAGCCCGCGGTTGCCCGCATCCTGCAGCGCACCGGCTTCGAGCCGCGCCTGTTGGAGTTGGAGCTGACCGAATCCATCATGATCCACGATGCCGAGGCTGTGTTGGCCAGCGTGCGCCAGCTCAAACAGCTGGGTATCCGGCTCTCGATCGACGACTTCGGCACTGGCTATTCCAGCCTGTCCTACCTCAAGCGCTTCGATGTCGACAAGCTCAAGATCGACCAGGGCTTTGTGCGCGATCTCGCGCGCAACCCGGACGATGCGGCCATTGTGCGCGCCATCATCCAGATGGCGGCCGGCCTGGGCCTGCAGACCATCGCTGAAGGTGTGGAGGACGCCGAGGCCCTGGCGATGCTGCGGCAATATGGTTGCCACGAGGCGCAGGGTTTTTACTTTGCACGGCCCATGGCGGCGCAGGCTCTGGCAGACTATGTGCTGCATATGGTGCAGACACCACCGAACGTCGAGAACACGGGGGCCTTATGAAACCTAGCCACAGCCTGTTGCTTGTCGCGCTCTGCACGGCTTGCTCCGGCGCAGCCTGGGCGCAGTCTCCCCAGACCTGCGAGCAGGCCTGGGCCGAGTACAACCAGTTCAAGAA
>CAMLNH010000314.1 GCA_946481355.1 uncultured Curvibacter sp. | reverse complement strand
TCATCGTCGGCGAGGCCTCGATTGCCGCCAAGCGCCTGTGCGCGCTGACCTACGAGGCCATGTGGCACGGCATCGTGCAGGTCAAGGCGGGCGCCCGCCTCGGTGACGTCGGCTGGGCGATCCAGAAGTTCGCCGAAAGCAACGGTTTTTCCGTGGTGCGCGAGTTCTGCGGCCACGGCATCGGCCAGGTCTTCCACGAGGAGCCGCAGGTGCTGCACTACGGCAAGCCGGGCACCGGCGAGGAGCTCAAGCCGGGCATGACCTTCACCATCGAGCCCATGATCAACACCGGCCGGCGCGAGGTGCGCGAGCTCGGCGACGGCTGGACCATCGTGACCAAGGACCACTCGCTCTCGGCCCAGTGGGAGCACACCGTGCTGGTCACCCCGGCCGGCTACGAGGTGCTGACCCTGTCGGCCGGCAGCCCGCCGCCCCCGGCCTTCGTGAAAGCAGAGCCGGCTCTGGCCTGAAACTTGCTGCCGCCTGTCGCCATGCCAGCGACCTACCCCACCCTTCGAGAACAGCACCGCGCCCGCAAAGCCGAGGCGCTGCAGGCCGTCAGCGGCGGCGGTACGTCCACCCGTGGTGTTCATGCCGCGCTACGCCGGCTGGCGCGGCTGGCCGACGACACGCTCAAGGCCCTGTGGCGGCAGGCCGGCTTCGGCTCCGGCCCCACGCTGGCCGCCGTGGGCGGCTTCGGCCGCGGCGAGCTGTTCCCCCATTCCGACATCGACGTGCTGCTGCTGCTGCCCGAGGGCCAGTCGCCCGACGCGGACGAAGCCCTGCGCCAGCGCATCGAGACCTTCATCAGCAGCTGCTGGGACGCGGGCCTGGAGATCGGCTCCAGCGTGCGCACGGTCGAGGAATGCCTGGCCGAGGCTGCCAAGGACGTAACGGTGCAGACCGCGCTGCTCGAATCACGCGCCATCTGCGGCAACGCCGCCCTGTTCAAGGACTTCCGCTGGCGCTTCCGCCAGGCCATGGACCCGCGCGCCTTCTTCGTCGCCAAGACGCTGGAGATGCAGCAGCGCCACAGCAAGTTCGAGGACACGCCCTACGCGCTCGAGCCCAACTGCAAGGAATCCCCAGGCGGCCTGCGCGACCTGCAGATCATCCTCTGGGTGGCCCAGGCGGCCGGTTACGGCAAAAGCTGGGACGAGCTGGCGCGCAACGGCTTGGCCACGCCCTTCGAGGTGCGCCAGCTCAAGCGCAACGAGGCCATGCTCGAACTCATCCGCCTGCGCCTGCACCTCACGGCCGGTCGACGCGAGGACCGCCTGGTCTTCGACCTGCAGACCGCGGTGGCCAACAGCTTCGGCTACAGCTCGGACACGGCCGAGGTCAGGACCAAGGTGCGCGCCAGCGAATCGCTGATGCGCCACTACTACTGGGCCGCCAAGGCCGTGACCCAGCTCAACCAGATCCTGCTGCTCAACATCGAGGAGCGGCTCAACCCGACCACCCAGGCACCGCGCGCCATCAACCCGCGCTTCCTGGACAAGTCCGGGCTGATCGAGGTGGTCAGCGACGACCTCTACCAGCGCGAGCCGCACGCCATCCTCGAAACCTTCCTCGTCTACCAGACCACCGAGGGCGCCAAGGGCCTGTCGGCGCGCACCCTGCGCGCGCTCTACAACGCGCGCGGCCTGATGACCGCGACCTTTCGCAAGGATCCGGTCAACCGCCAGACCTTCATGGCCATCCTGCAGCAGCCGCGCGGCATCACGCACGCCATGCGGCTGATGAACCAGACCTCGGTGCTGGGGCGCTACCTCTGGATCTTCCGCCGCATCGTGGGCCAGATGCAGCATGACCTGTTCCACGTCTACACCGTGGACCAGCACATCCTCATGGTGCTGCGCAATGTGCGGCGGTTTTTCATGGCCGAGCACGCGCATGAATACCCCTTCTGTTCGCAGCTGGCCGCCGGCTGGGACGAACCCTGGATCCTCTACGCCGCCGCGCTCTTCCACGACATTGCCAAGGGCCGCGGCGGCGACCATTCCGACCTGGGCGCCGAGGAAGTACGGCGTTTCGCACGCCAGCACGGCATTGCGCGCGAAGATGCCCAGCTCATCGAGTTCCTCGTCAAGGAACATCTGTCCATGAGCCGCATCGCGCAGAAGTCCGACCTCAGCGACCCCGACGTGATCCAGGCCTTCGCCAGGCAGGTCGGCAACGAGCGCTATCTCACGGCGCTCTACCTGCTCACCGTCGCCGACATCCGCGGCACCAGCCCCAAGGTCTGGAACGCCTGGAAAGGCAAGCTGCTCGAAGACCTGTACCGCTACACCCTGCGCGTGCTCGGCGGCCATGCGCCCTCGCCTGACGCCGAGGTGGAGGCGCACAAGCGCGAGGCCCTGGTGAAACTGGCCCTGCACAGTCTGCCGCACGAGGCGCAGAAAAAGCTCTGGGACACGCTGGACGTGAGCTACTTCATGCGCCACGACGCCGACGACATTGCCTGGCACACGCGCCACCTCTCGCGCCACGTGGGCACGGCGCAGCCCATCGTGCGTGCGCGCCGCTCTCCCGTGGGCGAAGGCCTGCAGGTGCTGGTCTACACGGCAGACCAGCCCGACCTCTTCGCACGCATCTGCGGTTATTTCGACCATGGCGACTTCAGCATCCTGGACGCGCGCATCCACACGGCCCGCAACGGCTACGCGCTCGACACCTTCCAGGTCGTCACCACCGGCCTGCAGGACCACTACCGCGAGATGACCGCCATGGTCGAAGCCGAACTGGCGCGCGTGATCGCCGAAGGCGGCCCCCTGCCCGAACCCAGCCGCGGCCGGCTCTCGCGCCGGGTCAAGAGCTTTCCCGTCACACCGCGCGTCAGCCTCAAGCCCGACGAGAAGGCGCAGCGCTGGCTGCTCAGCATCTCAGCCAGCGACCAGGCCGGCCTGCTCTACAAGGTGGCGCGCGTGCTGGCGCGGCACCGCATCAACCTGCAGCTGGCCAAGGTCAACACCCTGGGCGAGCGTGTGGACGACGTCTTCCTCGTCGATGGCCCCGAGCTGCAGAACAACCGCGCCCAGATCGCCATCGAGACCGAGCTGCTGGGCGTGCTCGCGTCCTGAGGCGGCCTTCAGTCATCCTGCGTGGCATCCAGGCCCGGGAACAGCACCTCGGTGTAGCCAAACTGCGTGAAGTCGCGCACCCGCATGGGGTAGAGCTTGCCGATCAGGTGGTCGCACTCGTGCTGCACCACGCGCGCGTGAAAGCCGTCCACCGTGCGGTCGATCGGGT
>CAMLNH010000313.1 GCA_946481355.1 uncultured Curvibacter sp. | reverse complement strand
GAGCCTGTGCGCGACCGGCCCGCGATCCGGGTGGATGTGATCTACACACTGATCCACCGCCTGGGCCTGGTCCGGCTGGTGCTGTTCTTCACTCTTATGCCGCTCCTCGACGATCTGATCGGCCAACTGCGCGTACTGGGGCTGCCCACCTTCCATCTTGACCAGCTCTGGCCGGGGGTGACCGACCTGCCGCTGTTGAGCCTGCTGATCTACCTCGTGGCCATGGACTTCTTTGATTACTGGCTGCACCGGGGCCAGCACAGCTTCGAGTGGTGGTGGCGCCTGCACGCGCTGCACCATTCGCAGCGCCAGATGACGATGTGGAGCGACAACCGCAACCACCTGCTCGACGACCTGATCCGCGATCTGCTGCTCGTGACCCTCGCGCAGTTCATCGGCGTGGCGCCAGGCCAGTTCGTCGCCATCGTGGCCATCACCCAGCTCAGCGAAAGCCTCCAGCACGCCAATCTGCGGCTGTGGTTCGGGCGCTGGGGGGAGCGGCTGTGGGTCAGCCCGCGCTTTCACCGGCGGCATCACAGCATCGGGATCGGGCATGAGTCTCCGATCAAGCCGGACAAAGAGACCGCGAGCGCCGCCGGGCCGTCCCAAGGCGCGAGGACCCCCGAGGGGCTGACGGCCGCGGCTCCCGGCCTGCCTGCGCAGGGCGGGACGGACGGAAGAGCCGTTGCGTCCCGCAGCGGCACGTCCAGCGAGGACGCGCCAGTGCCGAGCGTGGGGGCCGTCAAACTCGGCGGCTGCAACTTCGGCGTGCTGCTGCCCTGCTGGGACATGCTGTTCGGCAGCGCCAACTTCGAGCAGCGCTACGACCCGACCGGCATCCGCGATCAGGTGGAGCAAGGGCGTGACTACGGGCGCGGTTTCTGGGCCCAGCAGTGGCTGGGGCTCAAGCGTCTGGTGGGCCGGGCCTGACACATCCGCGGCGTGGCCGCGAACAGTCTCTGGCGCGTCCCGCGGTATGCTTGCCGGCATGGGCCTCCTTCTCGATTCCTTCTGGCGCGCGCTGGCCTACTGCCTGCAGCCGCGTGTGATCCTGCTGTCCCTGCTGCCGCTGGTGCTGGTGGTGTCCCTGACCGGGGGCCTGTTCTGGCTCTTCTGGGACGATGCCCTGATCGGCCTGCGCAGCTGGCTCAGCGACTGGGCGCTGCTCGACAGCCTGTACCGCTGGCTCGAGAGCGTGTCCCTGGGCCACCTGCGCACCGTGCTCGATCCCCTGCTGCTCATCATGCTGGTGCTGCCTCTGGTCATCCTGCTGTCGCTGCTGGCCGTGGCCTGGCTGGTGACACCCGCGGTCGTCAAACGGGTGGCGGCACGCCGCTTCCCGCAACTGGCCGAGGAACAGGGGGGCAGTTTCTGGGGCAGCGTGAGCCAGAGCCTGGGCTCGGCCCTGCTGGCCTTGCTGGCTCTGCTGCTGACCCTGCCGCTGTGGCTGATTCCGCCGCTGGTGATCGTGCTGCCGCCGCTGATCTGGGGCTGGCTCACCTCGCGTGTGATGGTCTACGACTCCCTGGCCCTGCATGCGAGTCGCGCCGAGCGTGAGCAGCTCATGCAGCGCCACCGCTACCCTTTTCTGGCAATCGGCGTGGTGGCCGGCTACATGGGCGCAGCCCCGGGCCTGATCTGGGCCGTGGGGGCCATGGCCGTGGTGCTGGCGCCGCTGCTGGTGCCGCTGGCCATCTGGATTTACACCTTCGTGTTCATCTTCGCCTCGCTCTGGTTCACGCACTACGGACTGGCCGCCCTGGCAGCGCTGCGTCAGGAGCCGCTGGCCGCGCCGGTGCGTGTCCTGCCCGAGCCTGAGGCAGATGTCAGTGCGCCGCCCCATGCCTGACGCCCAGACCGCCTTCGGGCTGATCATCATCGGTGACGAAATCCTCTCGGGCAAGCGGGCCGACAAGCACCTGCCCAGGACGATCGAACTGCTGACAGCGCGCGGCCTGCAACTGGCCTATGCCGACTATGTGGGCGACGATCCCGAGCGCATCACGGCTGCACTGCAGCGCGCCTTCGCCTCGGGCGAGGTGGTGTTCTCCTGCGGCGGCATCGGTGCCACGCCCGACGACCACACACGCCAGTGCGCGGCGCGGGCCCTGGACGTTCCGCTGGCCCTGCACCCGCAGGCCGAAGCGCTGATCCGCGAGCGCATGCAGGACGTGGCGCGCGAACAGGGTGTGCCTTATGAGCCGGACCGTGCGGACAACGTGCACCGCCTCAATATGGGCATGTTCCCGGTGGGCGCCCACATCATCCCCAATCCCTACAACAAGATCCCGGGCTTCAGCTGCCCTTCGCCGGGCGGGCGTGGCGCGGTGTACTTCGTGCCGGGCTTTCCCGTCATGGCCTGGCCCATGATCGAATGGGTGCTGGACACGCACCATGCCCACCTGTTTCATCGCCAGGCCTGGCGTGAGCAATCGGTCATCGTCTACGGCGCCATGGAGGCCACGCTCACGCCACTGATGGTGGCGCTCGAGGCCCGGCATGCCGGGGTCAAGGTCTTCAGCCTGCCCAGTGTCGACCATCCTCAGCACGGTCGCCACATCGAACTCGGCGTCAAAGGCGAGGCCACGCGGGTGCCTGCGGCCTACGCCGAGCTGCTGGCCGGTCTGAAGGGGCTGGGCACCAAATTAGGCCCTGAATTGGTGCGAGATACATAAATTCCCATTTTGGTGCACTCTTAATGCACCAAAATGAGTCTTCCGATTCGAGTGTTTCTGGTCTGGTGCATCCAGAGAGGCCGTCAGGCGCGGAAACTCAAGGCAAAATAGCCGATTCGTTCGCGACCGGCATGAACCGGATTGGCACAGAAACTGCATTCATGTGCCTGCGTAACTTTTAATCAACCTTCCTACCAGGAGTACCAGATGGCCAAGACCGTCGCAGACGTGATGAAGATGGTGAAGGAAAACGAAGTCAAGTTCGTCGACTTCCGCTTCACCGACACCCGTGGCAAAGAGCAGCACGTGACCGTGCCCGTGTCGGCCTTCGGCGAAGACAAGTTCACCTCCGGCCACGCTTTTGATGGCTCGTCCATCGCCGGCTGGAAGGGCATCGAAGCCTCGGACATGCAGCTCATGCCCGACCCGAACACCGCCAACATCGACCCCTTCTTCGAAGAAACCACGCTGTTCCTGCAGTGTGACGTGGTCGAGCCCAGCGACGGCAAGGCCTACGACCGCGACCCGCGCTCGATCGCCAAGCGCGCTGAAGCCTATCTGAAGGCTTCCGGCATCGGCGACACCGCCTACTTCGGTCCCGA
>CAMLNH010000312.1 GCA_946481355.1 uncultured Curvibacter sp. | reverse complement strand
TGGCCGTGACCGGTACCAATGGCAAGACGTCCACGAGCTGGTGGCTGGCCCAGGCGCTGGAGGCCCTGCAGCCCGCGGTGCCCTGCGGCCTGATCGGCACGCTCGGGGTGGGGCGCGTGCCCGCGTCCGATGGCGCAGAGGGTGCCACCGTGCAGAGCACCGGCCTGACCACGCCGGACCCGGTGCTGCTGCAGCAGACCCTGCGCCGCTTCGTCGACGAGGGACTGGAGGCCTGCGCGATCGAGGCCTCGTCCATCGGCATCGCCGAGCGGCGCCTGGACGGCACGCGCATCCGCACCGCCATCTTCACCAACTTCACCCAGGACCATCTGGACTACCACGGCAGCATGGCGGCCTACTGGCAGGCCAAGGCCGAACTCTTCGACTGGCCGGGCCTGCAGGCGGCCGTGCTCAACCTCGACGACCCCAAAGGCGTCGAGCTCGCCGCTGCGCTGGCGGGCCGCGCTCTCGATCTGTGGACGGTCTCGCTGCGCGGCGACGCCGGTGCGCGCCTGAGCGCACAGGACCTGCGCATGGGGCCGCGCGGCGTGCAGCTGCTGGTCTGCGAAGGAGCGCAGCGCGTCCCGCTGAGCACCCAGGTGCTAGGCGACTACAACGTCAGCAACCTGCTGGGCGTGATTGCCACCTTGCGCAGCCTGGGCGTGGCGCTGGTCGATGCGGTGCTGGCCTGTCATGCCCTGCAGCCGGTGCCCGGGCGCATGGAATTCCAGGGCGGTGACGACCTGCCCCTGGCCGTGGTGGATTACGCGCACACGCCCGACGCGCTGGCCCAGGTGCTGCAGGCCCTGCGCCCGCTGGCCGCGCAGCGCGGCGGCCGGCTCTGGTGCGTGTTTGGCTGCGGGGGCGATCGTGATGCACACAAGCGCCCGCTCATGGGCGCGGCCGCGGCAGCGCATGCGGACCAGATCGTGCTGACCAATGACAACCCGCGCAGCGAGCCGCCCGAGGCCATCCTCGCGCAGATCCGCACCGGCGCCCCGATCGCCCGTGTCGAGCCCGACCGCGCCCGCGCGATTGCCCTGGCGCTCACGCAGGCCGATGCCCGTGACGTGGTGCTCGTGGCCGGCAAGGGACACGAGGATTACCAGGAGACGGCGGGGCTGCGCACGCCCTTCTCGGACCGCGAGCAGGTGGGCCGGGCCCTGCGTGCACGCCAAGCAGGAGTGCGTGCATGAGCGCCCACACGGTCATGTTCAATCTCCAGCAGGCCCTGCCCTGGCTGGCCGGCGCGCAGCTGGTCGGCGACGGTCTTGTGGGCGTGCAACGCGTGCACAGCGATACCCGCACCCTGCAGCCCGGCGACCTCTTCGTGGCGCTCAAGGGCGAGCGCTTTGATGCCAACAGCTTCCTGGGCCAGGCCCGGCAGGCCGGGGCCGTGGCCGCGCTGTGCAGCGACGAGGCAGCCCTGCGCGCCTCGGGTCTGAGTGGCCTGGTGGTGGCCGACAGCCGCATCGGCCTGGGGCAGCTGGCCACGGGGTGGCGTGCCCAGCACAAGCTGCCCCTGATCGCCGTGACCGGCAGCAATGGCAAGACCACGGTGACGCAGATGACGGCCGCCATCCTGCGCGCCTTCAAGCCGCAGGCCACGCTGGCCACCGAGGGCAATTTCAACAACGACATCGGCGTGCCACTGACCCTGCTGCGCCTGCGTGCCACGCACCAGCTCGCAGTGGTGGAACTGGGCATGAACCACCCGGGCGAGATCGCCCAGCTGGCCGCCATGGCCCGGCCGACGGTGGCGCTGGTCAACAACGCACAGCGCGAACACCTGGAGTTCATGGCCACCATCGAAGCCGTGGCGCGCGAGAACGGCTCGGTGCTCACGGCCCTGGGTGGCAGCGGCACGGCTGTGTACCCGGCCGACGACCGCTACAGCGCACTCTGGCACGAACTTGCGGGCGCACGCGCGCACCTCAGCTTCGCCATCACCGAGGATGCATCGGCGGCCGACCTGAGCTGCAGTGCCCCGATCTGGACCGGCACGGGCTGGCAGGTGCAGGCACGTACGCCTGCCGGGCCGCTGAGCTACCAGCTGCGCGTGGCCGGCCTGCACAACGTCAAGAACTCGCTGGCGGCCGCCGCCTGCGCGCTGGCCGCGGGTGTGCCGCTCTCGCACATCGTGTTGGGCCTGGAGGCTTTCGAGCCGGTCAAGGGGCGCTCGCGTGCGCTGGCCTTGCGTCTCTCGGGCCGGGCGCTGACCCTGGTGGACGACACGTACAACGCCAATCCCGACTCGGTGCGCGCCGCCATCGACGTGCTGGCCGGCCTGCCCGGCCCGCGCCTGCTCGTGCTCGGCGACATGGGCGAGGTGGGCAACGAGGGCCCGCGCTTTCATGCCGAGGTCGGCGCCTATGCGCACGCGCGTGGCATCGAGCAGCTCTACACCCTGGGCGAGCAGACCGCGCAGAGCGCGGCGCAGTTCCCGGGCGCACGCCATTTCGCCGATGCCGAGGCGCTCAACGCCGCCGTGCTGCAGGCCCTGCCGCAGCTGGCCAGCGTGCTGGTCAAGGGCTCGCGCTTCATGCGCATGGAGCGCGTGGTGCAGGCCGTGGGCGCCCACGCCGAACAGAACAAGGAAGAACATCATGCTGCTTAGCCTGGCCCAGTGGCTCCAGACCCTCTCGCCGGAGTTCGGCTACTTCCGGGTCTTCCAGTACCTGACCTTCCGCGCCGTGATGGCCGCGCTGACCGCCCTGCTCATCGGCCTGTTGGCCGGGCCCTGGGTGATCCGCCGCCTGACCGCGCTCAAGATCGGCCAGCCCGTGCGCGGCTACGGCATGGAAACCCACCTGTCCAAGAGCGGCACGCCCACCATGGGCGGCGTGCTCATCCTCATGGCCATCGGCATTTCGACCCTGCTCTGGTTCGACCTGTCCAACCGCTTCGTCTGGATCGTGCTGGGGGTCACGTTGGGCTTCGGTGCCATCGGCTGGGTCGACGACTGGCGCAAGGTGGTCAACAAGGACCCCGAGGGCATGCGCTCGCGCGAAAAGTATTTCTGGCAGTCGGTGGTCGGTCTGATCGCCGCCTTCTATCTTCTCTTCTCGATTTCCGGCAGCAGCAACCAGGGCGTGTGGGAGCTTTTCATGAACTGGGTTCGCTCGGGCTTCTCGATCGAACTGCCGGCCAAAGCCGACTTGCTGCTTCCCTTCTTCAAACAAGTCAGTTATCCCCTGGGGGTGATCGGTTTCGTCGTGCTGACCTACCTGGTCATCGTGGGTGCCAGCAACGCCGTGAACCTCACCGACGGCCTCGATGGC
>CAMLNH010000311.1 GCA_946481355.1 uncultured Curvibacter sp. | reverse complement strand
TCATGTCCTCCACCGAGTCGATGGCCACGCCGGCCTTGCCCACGTCGCCCGTCACCCGCGGGTGGTCGCTGTCGTAGCCGCGGTGCGTGGCCAGGTCGAAGGCCACCGAGACACCTTGTCCGCCGGCGGCCAGGGCCTTCCTGTAGAAGGCGTTCGACTCCTCAGCCGTGGAAAAGCCCGCGTACTGGCGGATGGTCCAGGGCCGCACCGCGTACATGGTGGCCTGCGGGCCGCGCAGATAGGGCTCGAAACCTGGCAGCGTGTTGGCATGCGGCAGACTCTGCAGGTCGGCTGCGGTGTACAGGGGTTTGACCGTGATGCCGTCGGGCGTGAGCCAGTTGAGCGCGTTGACGTCACCGCCGGGCGCGGACTTGGCGGCGGCCTTGTGCCAGGCTTCAAGACTGGCGGGCTGGAATTCGTTGGGTTTCTGGCTCATGGCAAAGCGGCGGCCCGTCTTGGCGGGCGGGCTGGATGAATGTGGCGCGGAGTTTACATCATTCATAATTATTGATGCAAAATTTCTTTTCCCCTACAATCGCGCCCATGTCCGCCGTCTCCCTATCCCCGCGCGCCCTCTATGAAGAGGTGGCCGAATTGCTGCGTCAGCGCATCTTCAAGCGCGAACTGGAGCCCGGTAGCTGGATCGACGAGCTCAAGATCGCCGAGGACTACGGCATCAGCCGCACCCCGCTGCGCGAAGCGCTCAAGGTGCTGGCGGCCGAGGGCTTGGTCACGATGAAGGTGCGCCGCGGTGCCTATGTGACCGAGGTCAACGAGAAGGACATGAGCGACATCTACCACCTGCTGGGCCTGCTCGAAAGCGACGCAGCCGGTGTGGTGGCGGCACGCGCCACCCCCGAGCAGCTGCGCGAGCTGCAGGCCATCCACGACGAGCTCGAAGGTGCCACCGCCCAGCGCGAGCACTTCTTCGAGATCAACGAACGCTTCCACATGCGTCTGCTCGAGATCGCCGACAACCGCTGGCGCAACCAGATGGTGGCCGACCTGCGCAAGGTGATGAAACTCAATCGCCATCATTCGCTGTTCAAGTCCGGTCGCATCGCCGAGTCGCTGGCGGAGCACCGCACCATCATGGCCGCCTTGCAGGCACGCGATGCCGGCGCCGCCACCCGCGCCATGCTCGACCACTTCCACAACGGGCTCGAAGCCGCCATCTAGAAAGTTGCACAGGCTGAGGCTCTGGCCGGGCTTTCAGAATTCCTCTATCCTGAGAACCATGGCCAAGGCGGCAAGCAACAACAAGGATGGTGCGCTCCAGCAGACCCTGCTGGAATACCAAGCCATCCTGGAGAACGCGTCGGTCGGCATCCTCTTCACGCGCGACCGCAAGGTCGTGCACTGCAACCCGCGCTTCAGCGAGATCTATGGCTGGAGCCCCGCCGAGCTCGTAGGCCAGCCCGGCGCCATCTTCTACCTCAGCCCTGCGGACTACGAGGACATGGGCCGGCAGGCCGGCCCCATCCTCGCCTCCGGCCAGCTGCTGGACATGGAGATTCCCATGCGTCGCAAGGACGGCAGCGCCATCCTCTGCCGCGTGCGCGCCAAGGCCATCGACCCCGCGGACAACCATGCCGGCACGATCTGGATCATCGAGGACGTGACGGCGCACCGCGCGGAGCAGGCCCGGCTGGCCGAGTTGCTGCAGCGTCAGCGGGCCATCCTGGAAAACGCCTCGGTGGGCATCCTGTTCACGCGCGAAGGCCGCATCGTGCACTGCAACCCGCGCATGGAGGCCATCTATGGCTGGGTGCCGGGGAGCCTGATCGGCCAGTCCGCGCGCGTCTTCTTCGACAGTGACGCAGACTACCGCGCTTTCGGTACCACGGTCGGCCCCGTCCTGGCGCGCGGTGAGCTGGTGGACATCGAATGGCAGCACCGGCGACACCGTGACGGCGTGCGCATCTGGAGCCGGCATCTGGCCAAGGCCCTGCCCAACTCGGACGGCAGCCAGGGTGCGATCTGGATCAGCGAGGACATCAGCGCGCAGAAGGACGCCCAGGAAGCACTGGCCCAGGCCCACCACGAGCTGGAGCGCCGCGTCGAGGAACGCACCGAGGAACTGGCCCGCATCAACCGCCAGTTGCAACACGAGGTGGCCGAACGCCGCGCTGCCGAAGAGCACCTGCGCGCCGAAGAGGCCCGCTTTCGGGACCTGTCGGAAATGGCCTCGGACTGGTTCTGGGAAATGGGCCCCGACCTGCGCTTCAGCCAGATGTCCATGGGTCTGCACGAGACCAAGCTGCCTCCCGACCGCACCCTGGGCAAATTTCGCTGGGAGCTGCCCATCCTCAACATCACCCCGGCACAATGGGACGAACACCGTCGCATTCTTGATGCACGGCTGCCGTTCAAGGACTTCGCCTACCAGATGGAAACCCGGCCGGGCGAGGTGCACTGGTTCTCGATCAGCGGCAAACCCATCATCGAAGACGGCGTCTTCAAGGGCTACCGGGGCACGGGCACCGACATCACCGCCAAGCACGAGGCCGAACAGAAGATCCAGTTCCTGGCCTACCACGACCCGCTCACCGGCCTGCCCAACCGCGTGCTGCTCGAAGACCGGCTGGAGCAGGCCATCGCCCAGGCCGAGCGCGGCCAGCACGGCCTGGCCCTGGTTTTCATGGACCTGGACAACTTCAAGAAGATCAACGACTCGCTGGGCCATGCGGCCGGCGACGCCCTGCTCAAGGAAGTGGCAACGCGCCTCAAGTGCTGTGTGCGCGACACCGACACCATCAGCCGCCAGGGCGGCGACGAATTCGTTCTCGTCCTGGGCGGCCTGCACGGCAGCGAAGGCAGCCTGCCCGTGCTGACCAAGATCATGGAGAGCCTGCAGGAGCCCTTTGTCTGCGAGGGCAACGAGCTGTCGACCTCGGCGTCCATGGGCGTGGCGCTCTACCCGCAGGACGGCGACAATTTCGACATCCTGCGCAAGAAGGCCGACATGGCCATGTACCGTGCCAAGGAGGCCGGGCGCAACACCTACCGTTTCTTCGACGAGGCCATGGACGAGGAGGCCGTCGAGCACCTGCTCATGCGCAGCGGCCTGCGCCGTGCCATCGAGCGCGGCGAATTCGTGCTGCACTACCAGCCGCAGATCGACATTGCCAGCGGCCGCGTGGTCGGCGTCGAGGCCCTGCTGCGCTGGGAACACCCGGAGTTCGGCCTCGTCGCACCGGGTCGCTTCATCCCCGTGGCCGAAGACAGCGGCCTGATCGTGCCCATCGGTGCCTGGGTCATCGAGGAGGCCTGCCGCCAGGCC
>CAMLNH010000310.1 GCA_946481355.1 uncultured Curvibacter sp. | reverse complement strand
GGTGGGGCAGGGCGGCGTGCGTGCACCAGACCGAGCCCCAGAGGTTCACGCGCATGAGGTCCTCGTACCAGCCCAGGTGCTCGGTCTGCACGTCCTCGAACAGGGCCTGGGCCGAGACGCCGGCGTTGTTGATCAGGGCGTCGAGCCAGCCGAAGCGTTCCACCGCGCGCTCGACAAGCTTGCGGCACTGGGCCGGGTCTCCCACGTCGGTGGGGGCGACCAGCACCTCGCTGCCATGGCTGCGGCACTGGCGGGCCACCTCTTCGAGCTGGGCTTCCTTGCGCGCTGCGAGCACCAGGCCGGCCTCGGCGCCCAGCCGCTGCGCCAGCTGGCGCGCCATTTCAGCGCCGATGCCGTCGGACGCGCCGGTGAGGATATAGGTCTTCATGGTCATGGCCCGAGTGTGCCATGCGACCCGTTCAAAAAGATGATGGGGAACCCTAGAAACAGGCCCAGACCTGATCCGCCAAGGTCACGAGGAAATCCGGCCGCGTGTAGAGCGCGAACACGGCCAGCAGCAGTGCCAAGGCCGCAGCCCAGGCCAGCCCATGGCGCGCGCTCTTCTTCATCTTCACGCGGGAGCTCCCCCGGCCTGGCGGCGGATCGCTGCCTCGCGTACCGGCAGGTTGATCAGCGCCGCGGCCACGCCCAGGGCGATGGCGATGTACCAGACGATGTCGTAGCTGCCCGTTTTGTCATAGAGGTAGCCTCCGAGCCACACGCCCATGAAGCTGCCGATCTGGTGGCTGAAGAAGACGAAGCCGCCCAGCATGGAGAGGTGAGCCACGCCGAAGATCTGGGCCACGATCGCATTGGTCGGCGGCACCGTGGACAGCCAGAGCACCCCCATGACGGCCGAGAAGATGTAGACGCTCATGGGCGTGAGCGGGGCCAGCAGGAAGAGCGTGATGGCGATGGCGCGCGCAAAGTAGATGAAAGCCAGGATCTTGCGTTTGGCCAGGCGCTGGCCCAGCGTGCCCGCGGCATAGGTGCCGAAGACGTTGAAGAGACCGATCAGCGCGAGTGAATAGCTGGCGACCTGGGGTGAGAGGCCGTGGTCCTTGAGGTAGCTGGGCATGTGCACGCCGATGAAGACCACCTGGAAGCCGCAGACGAAGTAGCCCGCCATGAGCAGCTGGAAGCTCGGGTAGGCGAAAGCCTCGCGCAGGGCCTGCAGGATGGACTGCTCGCGCTTCACCGGGGCACCGCTGGCAAAGCTCGGTTCGTGCAGCCCCCAGGCCAGCGGCACGATGAGCAGGGCCGCCATGCCCAGGGCCACCAGGGCCTGCTGCCAGCCCAGGCCGGCAATCAGCCAGCCTTCGACCGGCACCATGAGGAACTGGCCGAAGGAGCCGGCGGCCGCGGCCACGCCCATGGCCCAGGAGCGCTGGTCCATGCTCACATTGCGGCCGATCACGCCGTAGATCACGGCGTAGGTGGTGCCGGCCTGGGCCATGCCGATCAGCACGCCGCAGCTCAGCGCGAACAGCAGGGGCGTGGGCGCGTGGGCCATGCCGATCAGGCCCAGGGCGTAGAGGATGGCGCCGCCGACGATGACCTTGAAGGCGCCGTAACGGTCGGCCAGCATGCCGGCGAAGATGCCGGCAAAGCCCCAGGTCAGGTTCTGGATGGCCATGGCGAAGGCGAAGGTCTCGCGCGTCCAACCCTGGGTCTGGGTGACGGGCTGCAGCCAGAGGCCGAAGCCGTGGCGTATGCCCATGGAGAGGGTGACGATCATGGCGCCGCAGATCAGGACCTGGGCCAGGGAAAGTTTCTTGTTG
Organism: uncultured Curvibacter sp.; assembly: GCA_946481355.1. The sequence continues at coordinate 1,522 of CAMLNH010000310.1, read as the reverse complement.
CTCATCGCCGCACTGTAGCCAATTTGCGCCTGTCGCGTTGCCGCGGATCCGGCATGGGCCTGACGCGATAATGGCCGCCCTGTGAGTTCTGGAGAGGGCGCGTGGCCCCTGTGTTGACATCGCCATTGCGTGCGCGGCGTGCGCGCTGGGCTGAAAGCTTCGAAACGGATGATGCCCCGCTGGGCCTGATCGTGCCGGCGACCCGGGTGGTGGCTCCGGCGGCCGTGCCAGTCCTGCACGTGCCCATGCCCTGCCTGGGGGGCGAGGCCCATGCGCAGCAGGGCTGGTGGGGCGGGACGGTGCTGCAGACTGCCCGGCTCCAGGAGCATGATGGCCTGAGCCTGCGGCTGGCCCAGAGCGAGGATTTCCTCTGGGCCGTGGCCGAGCTGAAGGCCGAACAGGATCTGCTGCAGCAGGCCCAGGCGGTCTATGAACTGCTGCTGCGCACCGTGCAGGAGGCGGGCAAGCCCCATCTGCTGCGGCTGTGGAACTACCTGCCGCGCATCAACGCCGTGGAGCAGGGCGAAGAGCGTTACCAGACCTTCAACCGCGGCCGGCGCCGGGCCTTTGCGGCGGCGGGCCTGTCGGTGGGCGTGGGCGCGCCCGCGGCCTGTGCCCTGGGTACGGTACAGGGCACGCTGCGGGTGGCCGTGCTGGCCGGCCGACAGCCGGTGACGGCCATCGAGAACCCGCGCCAGGTCAGCGCCTACGACTACCCGCGCCAGTACGGCGTGGAGCCGCCCCTGTTCTCGCGTGCCGCCTGGCTGCCGCAGGAAGGCGGGCGGGATCTGCTCCTGGTCAGCGGCACGGCCAGCATCGTCGGGCACGCCACGGTGCATGCCAGTGACGTGCTGGCCCAGACCCAGGAGAGCGTGCGCAATATCGAGGCCTTGCTGCAGGCGGCCAATGCGCGGGCCGGTCGACCGCTGTGGCGTCTGGAAGATCTGTCGGGCTGTGTCTATGTCCGCCATGCCGGCGACTACCCGCTGGTCCGCCGCTGCCTGGACGGCCTGGGCCTGCGCCACTTCTGCTATCTGCAGGCCGATGTTTGCCGCAGCGACCTGCTGGTGGAGATCGAGGCCGAGGCCCAGATCTGCCCTTCAGAATCGCTGTAACTGTATGTAATTACAGTCATGCAGCGAGCCGGGACTACAATTCCGCGCCATGGCTGTCAAACCCACCCCCGAATATTCCGAAGGTTCCATCCGCGTCCTCAAGGGCCTGGAGCCGGTCAAGCAGCGCCCGGGCATGTACACCCGGACGGACAACCCGCTGCACATCATCCAGGAAGTGCTGGACAACGCGGCCGACGAGGCCCTGGCCGGCTACGGCAAGAAGATCGCTGTGACCCTGCATGCCGACGGCTCGGTCAGCGTCGAGGACGACGGCCGAGGCATCCCCTTCGGCCTGCATCCGGAGGAAAAGGCGCCGGTCATCGAGCTGGTGTTCACGCGCCTGCATGCGGGCGGCAAGTTCGACAAGGGCAAGGGCGGCGCCTACAGCTTCTCGGGCGGCCTGCACG
>CAMLNH010000309.1 GCA_946481355.1 uncultured Curvibacter sp. | reverse complement strand
GCACGAACTCGTCGATGTAGAACTGGTAGTTCGTGAACAGCACGAAGTTCTGGAAGTGCTCGGGCAGCGTGCCCGTGTAGTGGCGCAGGCGGTGCAGCGAGTAGTCCATGCGCGGCGCGGTGAACAGCGACAGCGGCCAGGGCTGGCCCGGCGCGGGTTCGTAGGTGCCGTTGGCAATGCCGTCGTCCATGGCCGTGAGGTCCGGCAGATCGAACCAGTCGCGCATCTGCTGGCGGCGCTCGGCGCTCAGCGTGCCCTCGATGTGGTCGCCCTCGGCAAAGGAGAAATGCACGGGGATGGGCTGCTTGCTCGTTGACACCTCGATCTGTCCACCGTGGTTGAGCAGCAGCAGACGGAACTGGTCCAGATAGTAGTTGGCAAACAGATCGGGCCGCGTGAGCGTGGTCTCGTAGACGCCGGGCCCGGCCACGAAGCCGTAGCTCAGCCGCTCCTGCACACCCGCCGGCTGGCGCAACACGGTGGACGTGCGCACCCGCACCAGCGGGTAGAAAGCCCGCACCGGCCCGGCGCTGTCATCCCCCGCCACGAAGCGTTGCATGCCCGCACGCAGGTGAGCGATGCTGCTGTCGTAGATGCGCCGCACCTGGGCCAGGGCCGCGGCGGCATCATCGAAGGGCTGGGGCGGAATGGGGACGGGGAGGTGGTGCATACGGAAACATTGTGCCTCGGCCCGAAGTCACGACCCTCAGGGAGACTCGTACAAGACCATCTTGCGGGCCTTGCGCGCTGCGTCGATCTCCTTGAGCAGACCGGCCTGATCGAAGATCAGGTACATCTCGCCGGAATCCGGCACCTCGTAAAACCACTCGGCCACATCCAGTGCAGGCACCAGGTCGACGCGCGGTCGCCCCATCGCCAGCAGGACCTGCTCCCGGCTCATGCCGATCAGCACACGGCCGGCGCGGATCGCATTGCGGATCTCCTGGGGGTAGCCGGCGATGACTTTCCTGGGGTCCTCCGCCGTGGTCGCGCGCGCCACGAACTGCTGGATGGTTTCCTTGCCCCGGGAGTAGTCGATGCCCATGCGCATCTTGCGCCCATCGACAAGCACCGCTGCCCGGTTGGAGCCATAGTCCAGTACCTTCAGGCGCGAACCCGCGGGTACGAAATCCAGATTGGGCCAGGCAACCTCGCTGATCCAGTCCCCTTCATAACGCAGATTGGTGGCTACATAAAGCGCCCCCTCCATCTGCTTCATCAGCTCCGGATTGGGCTCGGTCGCAATCCTGCTGTCAGGGACCACCCGCCCCCGCTCGTCCTCCAGCCACACCTCGCGCTTGAAAGCATCCAGTGCGCCGTTGACGCGGTATCTCTGACCGGCCACCAGATCTACCGTGACAAAGCCCGAGACCACTGGTTTGCCACCTCGGAACATGGACCGGAACAGGGAGTCGATGGGCGCCACATGGGTATGCGTACCGCGCAGATCCAGCGTCACCTTGCCGGCAGGCACGGCGCGCTCGGCGCCACGCACGATCATGTTCGCGCCTTTGCCCAGGCTGGCCTCGGCACTGAGCGACAACGCGTTTTCACGGACCGGGACTCCGTCCACCGCCGTCACCATGAAGAAGGTACCGCCACCTATCCCGCCACCATCCGCGGTATCGGCAATCACCGCCTGTCCTGCAGTACTGGCCCAGGCCATGACCGGGGTCAGCACCAGCCAGGCGAAGGAAAGCACATGGCGTCGAAGGACGCGAGTCGAAATCATGATGGTCAATCTCCCCTTGGTTCAGCCGACGCAAAAAAGCAGCCTCGGATTCTAGGCAGTGTCAGCTTTCCGCCCTATCTCCCAAAAGGGTCATCAAACAACGCCTCAGAACATCAAGGACCGGTGCGCCGCCGCCCCGGCCATGGCACCCTCGCCCACGGAGATCGCCACATTGCCCGCGGCCCTTGCCGCGTCACCGCAGGCAAACACGCCGGGCACACTGGTCTGCTGCATGCCGTCGGTGCGGATGTAGGGGCCCGTGGGCCCGTCCTCGAAAGCGCAACCCAGCTGCTCGGCCACCGTGCTGGCCATGCGCGTGCGGGCCTGGGTGAACAGGCCCGCCATGGCGCGCACGCGTCCATCGGCCAGCACCACGTCAGCATGGCCGCTGAGGCGTGCCACCGGCACGTCCTCGATCTCCACGCCGCGCCGCTGCAAGGCGGCCAGCTGCTCCGCGTCGGGCACGTAGTTGCCGTTGAGGAAGAGCGTCACCTTGCCCCAGTCGGGCAGCATCAGCGCATGGTGCTGGGCCAGCGCACTAGCGGCCAGCACACCGATGGCGCCACCATTCAGTTCGTAGCCGTGGCAGTAGGGACAGTGGAAGACGCTGCGCCCCCAGCGCTCGGCCAGACCCTCCACCTCCGGCAACTCGTCCACCACCCCGGTGGCCAGGATCAGGCGGCGGGCCTGAAGGCTCTGGCCGCCCCACTGCACTTCGAAATGTTCGTCGTCCAGGCGACGCGCGGTCTGCGCCTGCCCCTCGATCCAGCGCACATTCGGGTACTCCAACAGCTGGCGCCTGGCCTCTTCGGCAATCTCGCCCGGCGGCCGGCCGTCCTGCGCCAGAAAACCATGAGACTCGGCCGCAAAGCGGTTGCGGCGTAAGCCGGCGTCCACCACGGCCACAGAGCGGCGGGCGCGCGCCAGTTGCAAGGCGGCCGACATACCGGCGTAACTGCCGCCGACGACGGCGTATTCAACTTCCATGGACATGCTCCTGATGACGGTGGGCGCTGTGGCCACCGGCCACCATGCGCTGATGAAAATCGCGCGACAGCGCGGCCAACGTCACGGCGGCGAGTCGCTGGCGCAGCAGGGTCTCGGCTTCTTCAAAGGCCTGGTCCAGCGCGTTGTTGACGGCCTGCTGCACCAGACAGCTCGGCGCCTCCTCCCGGTGGCCCAGGGCCAGCAGGGAAGGCGCGCCCAGCGCCTGGTGAATGTCGCTCAGGGTGATGCTCTCCAGCGGGCAGGACAGCACCCAGCCGCCCCCATGCCCCTTGGCCGAGCTGACAAAACCCGCCTCGCGCAGGCCGGCCATGAGCCGGCGCAGCACCACCGGGTTGGTCTGCATGGCGCGGGCCAGGTCTTCGGAAGTGGAGGGGCCGTCGTTTTCGGCCATGTGCAGCAGCACGTGCAGCACATCGGAAAACTGGTTGTTTCTTTTCATGCAACCAGTTTAGTTACATGAAATGACCTTTGCCCACTGAGGGGCTTGGGGAGGGCGTGCCTGGGCTGATGACGTCCGCTCAGGCTGCCGGTTTGGTCACTGTGTAACGCAGCTCGGCAAAGCCCGTGCCGACCTGGCGCACGGACTCC
>CAMLNH010000308.1 GCA_946481355.1 uncultured Curvibacter sp. | reverse complement strand
CTCGGTGCTGGCCGAACTCAAGATCGACCCAGCTCCGGCAGACATCCCGGTCATTTTCGTCACAGCCCTTGCCGAGGCGGCGGACGAGGCCCGCGGCCTGGCGCTCGGTGTGGCGGACTACATCACCAAGCCAGTGAGCCCTGATCTGCTGCACACCCGGGTGCGCACCCAGCTGGAGCTGCAGCGCTACCGCCGCAACCCCGTGATGCTGGACGTGATGGGGCACGTGCCGAATGGCCGCACCCAGTCCCTGCTGGTGGTGGACGACGTGCCCGAAAACATCCACGAGTTGCTGGAAGCCTTGAAGGACACCTACCGCATCCAGGTGGCCAACAGCGGCGCGCGGGCGCTGGAGATCGTCAATGGCCCGTCACCGCCAGACCTGGTGCTGCTGGACGTGATGATGCCCGGCATGGACGGCTACGAGGTGTGCCGCCGCATCAAGGAAACAGCGGCGGGCAACCGCATTCCGGTGATCTTCGTGACCGTGGTGGACGCGGTCAGCGACAAGGTGCGTGGCTTCGAGATGGGCGCGGCCGACTACATCACCAAGCCTTTCGACATCGACGAAGTGCATGCCCGCGTGCGCACCCACCTGGAACTGGCGCGCCTGCGGCGTTTTCTGGAAGACCTGGTGGCCCAGCGTACCGCGCTGTTGCAGGTGAGCGAGGAAAAATACCGCATCCTTGCGCAGCGCGATCCGCTCACAGGCTTGCCCAACCGGGCCCTGTTTGCGGAACTGCTTCAGCATGCGGTGCAGCATGCCGAGCGCGGTGGCACGCAGTTCGCCTTGTTGTCGCTGGACCTGGACAACTTCAAGACCATCAACGAGAGCCTGGGCCACAGCCGTGGCGATCAGTTGCTGGTGGAAGTGGCCAAACGGCTGCAGGGACTGATGCCCGAGAGCGACACCATCGCACGCATAGGCGGCGACGAGTTCGACATCATCCTGGAGCGCCGCGAGGGCTCGCCCTGGGTGGATCTGATGGCGCAGCGAATGATTGACGCTCTGGCCGAGCCCATCGAGCTGGATGGGCAGAGCATTTACGTAGGCATGAGCATAGGGATTGCCTTGTACCCCGCCGATGGCGGCACCGCTGAGACACTGCAAAGCCACGCCGACGCTGCTTTGCACCAGGCCAAGGCCCAAGGCAGGGGGGTGTTGCGTTTCTTCTCGCCTGAACTGTCGAGCCGTGCACGCAGCCGTCTGACGCTGGAGGCCGACCTGCGTCAGGCCATTGACCGCCAGGAACTGACCTTGCATTACCAGCCGCAGATCGACCTGCAAAGCGGGCGCATTGTCGGTCTGGAGGCATTGGTGCGCTGGAATCACCCGGTTCGTGGCATGGTGCCGCCGGGCGAGTTCATCGCGTTCGCCGAGGAAAGCGGCTTGGTGGTGCGCATGGGCGACTGGGTGCTGCAGGAAGCCGCGCGCCAGATACGCGCCTGGAGCGAGGCAGGCTTGGCGCCGCCTCAGGTCGCCGTCAATGTCTCTGCCGTGCAGCTCAGCCGGGGGCACTTGGTGGAGGCGGTGCAGCATTGCCTGGCCAGCAGTGGAATCGCGCCGCGGCAGCTGGAACTGGAGATCACCGAGAGCTTCATCATGCTTGACCGCGACCGGTCGTTGCAGTCGCTGGCCGAACTCAAGGCCTTGGGGGTGCGTCTGTCCATTGATGACTTTGGCACCGGGTATTCGTCGCTGGCCTACCTGCAGCAGCTGGAGGTCCACAAGCTCAAGGTGGACATGTCTTTCGTGCGTGACATGACGACCAACAGCGGCAACGCGTCGATCGTGCGGGCAGTGGTGGCCATGGGGCACAGCCTGGGGCTGGAGGTGGTGGCCGAGGGGGTGGAAACGCAGGAGCAGGCGGTCTACCTGCGACAGCTGCACTGCAATGCCATTCAAGGTTACCTTGTCAGCCGGCCTTTGCCCGCTGAGCAGATGACGGCCTTTCTGCAGGCATTTGCGCCGCTGGCCGTAAGCGCCTGGGAATGAGTGCGAGGGAGTGAGCTGGCTGGCGCGTCAGGTGCTCAGTGCCGCTCCAGCTTGCGGTAAACCGTGGCCCGGCTGATGCCGAGTGCCCGGGCAGCGACGGCCACGTTGCCGCCCGCGTCTTCCACGGCCTTGCGGATCATGGCGCTTTCCACCTGCCTCAGGGGAATGCCCAGATTGTGCTTGCCATGCACCGGCGCATGGCAGTCTTGCTCCTTGCTCTGGAGTGCGAGCACCTGCAGGCGCAGGCCGCACCACAGCGGGACTTCGGTGGCCCCCCGGCCGGCGCGCGCGGCATCGAACAGCGCATCCATGGGCACGGCGAAAACGTCGCCACAGTGCGGCCACGGCTGGCCGGGCGTCAGGGTGAGCATTTCCATGGCGGCGCGGTTGGCGGCGGTGATGCGGCCATCGGCATCCACGCCCACCAAGCCATCGCCGTCCTCACCCAGTACGCGGCCAGGCCAGTGCAGTCGAAGCAGCAAAGGGTAGGGCTGCGCCAGCGTCAGGGCGTTTTCGATGCTGCGTGCCGCTTGCGCCACCAGATGTTTGAGCGCTGGGCGTTCGGGCACGTCAACGCCGGTCAGGTCCAGCATGCCCGCACAACGGCCATCGGGGCCGAACACGGGGGCGCCTGCACAGCTGTAGGTGGTGGTGTCGTCAAAGAAGTGTTCGCCACGGTGCAGCCAGACGGGGTGACCGTCGGTCAGGGTGGCGCCGATGGCGGTTGTGCCCACGGCCGCTTCTGACAGGTCCACCCCCACGCGAGCTATGGCCATGGCGCGTGAGTCCTGTCTGTCCACCGGGCCGTTCACGTCGATGACGACGCCCCGCGCATCGGTCAGGATGGCAAAGTAGCGCGTGTCGGCCATGGCCCTGGCCAGTGACCGTATCACCGGGGCTGCGGCCCGCAGCAGCGGTTGGCTGGCCTCGACGGCGCGGCGCATGTCGGCCGCAGACACCGCGTCAAACACCACGCGTTGCTGTGGCAACTGTCCCCGCGCCAGGCAGCGTCGCCAGGATTGTTCTATCCACGGTTGCACCCACGGGGTGGCATTGGCGCCTTCTTCCAGTAGAACGGCGCGTCTTGCCTGGGCGATGCTGTCCAGGCGGTCCCCATGGAGGGGGGGCGCCGCCAAGGGGCGGGATACGGTGGTGCGTACGGTGCTCATGGAGGACTCGTCTCTGCTGTGCATGGGCCGCTTGCTGGGGTGATTGCTTGCATGTTGCCGCGCAAACACCTTCCACCGCATTAGAGCAGTGTTTCAATTTGAGAATATGTTTTGGATTTCATAGCCGACTAGGGATAACCCTGAATACATCGGCGCGTGGTGATCCAAC
>CAMLNH010000307.1 GCA_946481355.1 uncultured Curvibacter sp. | reverse complement strand
CCGGGCTTCCGCATCGCGCTGCACCAGAAGGACCTGAACCTGGCCCTGCAAGGCGCCAAGACGCTCAAGATGGCGCTGCCGCAGACGGCCAACGCGGCTCAGCTGATGTCGGCCTGCGCCGCCCTGGGCCACGACCAGGCTGACCACTCGGCCCTGGTCAAGGCCATTGAGGCCCTGGCCAACCACAAGGTCGCGCCCGACGCCTGAACATGCATGGCCGGGCACCGGCCCTGCCACTGCGTGCCTCAGACGCTAGGCAGCATCCGCAGCCAGCGACAGCTGTGCCCAAGGCGCGGGTCGCTGCGGCCACCCAGCAACTGCTGGTAGACCGCCTGCACGGCCGCAGGACCGCGATGCTGCTGCACCTCGATCCAGGGCCGCGTGGGGTCGGACACCGTGGCGATGAAATCACGCCAGCCCTGCAGCATGCGCTGGGTCAGCACCGGCCCACCCCATTCCGCGCTGCGCTTCTTGATCTGCGCCGGCGCGAAGAACAGGGTGGCACGGGGGCCGGGCAGATCCTTCGCCCCGCCCAGCTCGGACAGGTGCGCAGCCCCGATGGAACAGCTGTAGCGCAGTTGCGCAAAGCGGGTGTGGATCTCGCGCCGCAGGGCAGCATTGCCGGCCAGATCCACGTAGACGCAGGGCGCATCGGCGGGCAACTGCGCGAGCTGTCCATAACTGAGCACCTGCTGATAGCAGCCCAGGCTCTCGCAGAAGGCCACGTTGGCGTCCGAGGTCAACCCGACCACGTCGACCTCGCCACGCCGCGCCAGCTGGAAAGCCGTGCCGTAGGCCGTCTTGCTGGACGCACTGGAGAGCAGCATCAACGCCCGCCGGCCGGGCTCATCCGCCGCACCGAAGTAGCGGTTGTCGGCGAGGAAATCGTCGACCAGCCAGGACGTGATGAAGAGCGGGCGCAGCAGAGCCTGCAGGCCCTCGGTGTCGGCTGTGTAGAAGGGATCGGCCGCGCAGCGCATGTACTGGTTGTAGACCCCATGCAGGCCGGCGCGGTGCGGCGCCTCGTCGAAAAAATGCGTCGCCGACACCTTGCCCGGCGTCAGGTCCACGCTGCTGGCCATGGGGAAGTAACCGTAGAGCCGCTCACCCACCACCAGCGCAGGATGGCGCGAGTCCTGCACCACCCCGAAACCCCAGACCGGGATGCGGCCCCAGGCCGCGTCGTCCGCCACGGGGAAGAACTGCCAGTACTGCAGTGCCTCGCCCATGGCGCCGTAGGTGATGTTGTTGGTGGTGAGCGCAAAGCGTTCGATCGCCACGCGAACCTGGCCCTCGGCCAGGGGCGGTGGCGTGCCGCGGCGCAGGGTGGTGGTGCCGAGCTGGTCCTTGCGGACGAGAAAGTCCAGAGTGTCCATGCGGCGACCTTAAACCGGCGCCCCGCCGGGCGCAAGCAGGGCCCGGCGCCTGCGCGACACCTGTCGCCACCAGAGGTGGCGCTGTATCATTTGCCCTCCCCTCCAGTGGAGTGACAGACCGGCATGGGCCTGTACGACGACGATCTTTCCAACACCCGGGCGCTGGTCGTCGACGGCAACCCCACCTCGCGTGCCATCCTGGTCAACCAGCTGCGCGAATTCGGTGTGGGTTCGGTCGAACAGGCCACGCGCGCCATCGATGCGCGCAAGGTGCTGGAGTTCAAGGCCTTCGACATCGTGCTGTGCGAGCAGTACTTCCAGCCCGGCACGCCCACCGGCCAGGACCTGCTCGACGACCTGCGGCGCAACCAGCTGCTGCCTTTCTCCACCGTCTTCATCATGGTCACGGGCGAGGCCACCTACGCCAAGGTGGCCGAGGCCGCCGAGTCCGCGCTGGACGGCTACCTGATCAAACCCCATACGGCCACCGGCCTGGCCGAGCGCCTGCACCTGGCGCGCCAGCGCAAGGCCGCGCTGGCCGACATCTTTGCCGCCATCGAGGCCGAAGACTACGAACGCGGGGCGCGCCTGTGTCTGCAGCGCTTCGAGGCCCGCGCGCTCTTCTGGCTCTACGCCGCACGCATCGGCGCCGAACTGCTGATGCGCATCGAACGCTACGACGAGGCCCAGCGGCTCTACGAAGCCGTGATCGCCGCCAAGACCCTGCCCTGGGCCAAGCTGGGTGTGGCCCGCTCGCAGCTCGACAAGGGCGAGCCCATGCGCGCGATCAGCACGCTGGAAAACCTGATCGGCGAGGAGCCGCGCTACGCCGACGCCTACGATGTGCTGGGACGCGCGCAGTTCGAGCTCGGCAACCACGAGCAGACGCTGGCGGCCTACAAGATGGCCTGCGCCGTCACGCCCTACTCCATCACACGGCTGCAGAACCTGGGCCATATGTGCTACTACAGCGGCGAGCGCGTTGAGGCCGAGAAGATCCTGGGCCAGTGCGCGCGCCTGGGCCTGGACTCCAAGATGTTCGATCCGCAGACCCTGGTGCTGCTGGCCTTCGCACGGCTGGAGACGCAGGACCGCAAGGGCCTGCAGCATTGCCGCGACGATTTCGTCAAGCTCATTGACCGCGACGAGAAGAACCCGCGCCTGCAGCGCTTGGCCGCCACCGTGGACGCGCTCATCCTCATCCTGGACCGCCAGTTCGCGCGCGCCGTCGAGGCGGTGCGCACCCAGGCCGCCAAGGTGCGCGAGCCGGACTTTGACGCCGAATCCGCCACCAACCTCATCGCCCTCATGGCCCAGCTGGCCAACAAGGCCATCGAGCTCGACGACGTGGAGCCCGCGGTGGACGCCATGGGCATGCGTTTTTCCACCGGCCGCTCCATGAACGAGTTGCTGGCCGGCGCGGCCGGCGTGCACCCGCCCTATGCCGAACGCCTGCGCGTGGCCGGCAGCCATGTGCTCAAGCTGGCCGAGACGGCCCTGACCCTGAGCCTGGGCGGCGACCCCTCGGGGGCTGTCCGTGACCTGCTGGCCCACGGCAACCAGACCCTCAACGCCAAGCTCATCGAAACGGCACGCCTGGTGCTGCAAAGGTACGAGGGCCGCATCCCCGAAGCGCTCGAATTCGAAACCGCGGTGCAGGAATGGCGCCAGCAGTACGGCAACCCCAGCCTGCGGCCCGCACTGACCGAACAGGGCCGCGCTGCCGGTGCATTGAACCTGCGTGCGTCAACCAAGACCGATGGCTCGCCCGCCGCCATTTTTGCGGCGGCCGAGGCCATGCACCAGGTGGCGGTGGCCATCGCCACCGAATCACCGCCACCAGAGGCCGACGGCCACTAGAACCTCCCCGAGGCGGCAGACGGCTAGAATCGAGCTCTTCGGAGGTGTGGCAGAGTGGTCGATTGCACCGGTCTTGAAAACCGGCAACGGGCAACCGTTCG
>CAMLNH010000306.1 GCA_946481355.1 uncultured Curvibacter sp. | reverse complement strand
ACGCGGCGCTCGGGGCTGATGATGTCCTGCACCGAGTAGTTCACTACCGTCATCAGTGGCAGGATGGCCGAGAAAGCCACACAGATCACCACCGGCAGGATCAGCCACCAGGCCTTCTGGTTGACGGTCTTCATGCCACCGGCTCCATGGGCTGCGCGGCCAGCAACTGGCCGTCGCGGTAGAAACAGCTGCGCGCGCCCACCAGCCGCAGGCCGACCTCGGCCCCGGCTGCGGGCAGCACCTCGTCCAGCCCCAGACGCGCACGCACCAGGGTGTCGCCGATGCGCGCCGTCAGCAGGCCATAGGTGCCCACGTCCTGGCAGCTCAGCACCTGGGCCGCCAGCACACCGGGTGCGCCTTGCGGGGCCAGCGTCACGTATTCCGGCCGCACCCCCAAGGTGAACTCACCGGCCGCGGCCAGCAGGGCGGCGTCGACCCCCTCGGGCACCGCCACCGGCCGGCCCGCCACTTCCAGCGCGGCACCACGCCAGGCCGCAGGCAGGAAGTTCATGCCCGGCGAGCCGATGAAGTGCCCGACGAAGGTGTGCTCGGGCCGCTCGAACAGCGCGTCGGCCGTGCCGACCTGCACCACCCGCCCCTCGGTCATCACCACCACCTGGTCGGCGAAGGTCAGCGCCTCCACCTGGTCGTGCGTGACGTAGATCAGCGTGAGCTTGAGTTCGTGGTGGATCTGCTTGAGCTTGCGGCGCAGCTTCCACTTCAGGTGCGGGTCGATCACGGTCAGCGGCTCGTCAAAGAGCACCGCCGACACGTCCTCGCGCACCAACCCGCGGCCGAGCGAGATCTTCTGCTTGGCATCGGCCGCCAGGCCCGCCGCGCGCTGGTCGAGCTGGCCGCTGAGCTCCAGCATCTCGGCGATCGCGCCCACACGCTGGCGGATGCGCTCGGGCGCCACCTTGCGGTTGCGCAGCGGGAAGGCGAGGTTCTCGCCCACGGTCATGGTGTCGTAGATCACCGGGAACTGGAAGACCTGGGCGATGTTGCGTTCCTGCGGCGTGCGCTGCGTCACGTCGCGCCGGTCGAAGATCACCTGACCGTGCGAGGGCTGGACCAGCCCCGAGATGATGTTGAGCATGGTGGTCTTGCCGCAGCCCGAAGGCCCGAGCAGCGCGTAGGCCCCGCCGTCCTCGAAAGCCATGCGCAGCGGCCGTAAGGCGTAGTCGGCATCCTCCTTGGGATCCGCCTTGTAGGAATGAGCCAGGTCGAGTTCGATGTGCGCCATCTCAGCCCCCCCTGCCCGCACGCTGCGGCGCCAGCAGCAGCGCACCCGCCGCGTCAAAGACATAGACCCGGCCCGGGTCCAGGCTCAGGTCCAGGCGCTCACCGAGCTCGAAGCGGTGCACCCCGGTGAGCTGCGCCACCAGCTCCCCCACCGGCGTGGCCACGTGCACAAAGGTGTCGGAGCCCGAGATCTCGGCCAGCTCCACGCTGCCCGGCAGCAGCAGATGCCCGGGCCGCGGCGTCAGGTGCAGATCACTGGACCGCACACCCAGCGTCAGCCGGCCGCTCGCCCCTGCAGGCAGGGCCAGCGCCAGGGGCGCGGGGGCCGCCTGGCCAGCCGAGGGCTGCAGCAGCAGACCCTGCGCGCCGACCTCGGCTTCGATCAGGTTCATGGGCGGATCGCTGAAGGCGCGCGCCACACGCAGATTGCGCGGTGCGTGGAAGACCTCGGCCGTCGGCCCGTACTGCAGCAGCTCGCCGGCATCGAGCACGGCCGTGTAGCCGCCCAGCAGCAGCGCCTCGCCCGGCTCGGTCGTGGCATAGACCACGGTGGCGTCGGACACCGCGAACAGCTGGGTGAGTTCCTCGCGCAGCTCTTCGCGCAGCTTGTAATCCAGATTGACCAGGGGCTCGTCCAGCAGCATCAGCGGTGCGGCCTTGGCCAGGGCGCGCGCCAGCGCCACGCGCTGCTGCTGACCGCCCGAGAGCTCGGCCGGCAGCCGCTGCAGATAGGGCTCGATACGCAGCTTGGCGGCCAGCTCCCGCACGCGGGCCTCGATGCCAGCCTCGCGCCGCAGCTTGAGCGGCGAAGCGATGTTGTCGTACACCGTCATCGACGGGTAGTTGATGAACTGCTGATAGACCATGGCCACGTTGCGCTCGCGCACGGGCACGCCCGTGACGTCCTGCCCGTCCACGCGCACCGCGCCCTGGGTCGGCCGGTCCAGGCCGGCCATCAGGCGCATCAGGCTGGTCTTGCCGGCCTGGGTTGCCCCCAGCAGCACGGTCACCGCGCCGGGCTGCAGGTCCAGGTCCAGGGGGTAGAGATGGGTGCTGGCCCCGACGGTCTGGGCCACACCCTCCAGGCTCAGGTGCATGACGGCTCCCACGCGGCAGCACGCCATTCAGAAGCCGAAAAGGTCAAAAATGAACGAATCATGGGATTTTTTCTGTTCCTCAGCTTTCGAATTTAATGTTTTTATTTTCGCTTTCTTTCGGTATTTTCCCTAAGCGGGGCCCGCGGCGCTTTGTTTATGGTCTACTCGCCCCAACAAAAAGCCGACGAGTGATGACCCCCAATCCACGCCAGGCCCGCCTGCTAGAAGAAGTGCGCGCCCAAGGCTCCGCCTCCATCGAGGCGCTGGCCGAACAGTTCCAAGTCACCCTGCAGACGGTGCGCCGCGACGTGCAGCGTCTGGCTGAGGCCGGCCTGCTGGCCCGCTTCCATGGCGGCGTGCGCCTGCCCAGCTCCACCACCGAAAACATCGCCTACCGCCAGCGCCAGGCCCTGCAGGCCGAGGGCAAGGCGCGGATCGCGCGTGCCATCGCCCAGCGCGTGCCCAACGGCTGCTCGCTGATCATGAACATCGGCACCACCATCGAAGCCGTGGCACGCGAACTCGTGCGCCACCGCGGCCTGCGCGTCATCACCAACAACCTTCACGTGGCATCCATCCTGATCGACAACCCGGACTGCGAAGTCATCATTGCCGGCGGCGTGGTGCGCGCCCGCGACCGCGGCATCGTGGGCGAGGCCACGGTGGACTTCATCAGCCAGTTCAAGGTGGACATCGGCCTGATCGGCATCAGCGGCATCGAAGCCGACGGCACGCTGCGCGACTACGATTACCGCGAGGTGAAGGTCGCGCGCACCATCATCGACCACTCGCGCGAGGTCTGGCTGGCCGCCGACCACAGCAAATTCCACCGCCCGGCCATGGTGCAGCTGGCCCCGCTGGGCGACATCGACCGCATCTTCACCGACGCCGAGCCGCCTGAGCTGTTCGCCCCGCTCATGGCCCAGGCCGGCGTGGAGTGCGTGATCGCTGACTGAGCCCAACGCCCCAAGAGGAGACCCACCGATGGATTACCTGCTGGCCCTGGACCAGGGCACT
>CAMLNH010000305.1 GCA_946481355.1 uncultured Curvibacter sp. | reverse complement strand
CGCGCGCTCTGCACCGAGGACAGGGCCTGGATGGAGCGCGTGAGCTCGCCTTCGAGGCCGCGCTGGAAGCTGACCCGCTCCTGGAACTGGGTGATGCCGAAACGGCTGTTCTCCATCAGCTCGAAGCCGGCCACCGAGCCCTTGGGCAGGCCCTGCGAGGCCAGGCGCAAGCGGGTGTCGTGTACCTTGTCGGCCGGCACCAGGATGGCCTGGCCGCCCTCGGTGTGCTTGTAAGGCACGTTCATCTGGGACAGCTGGGCGATGATGGCGCCACCATCCTTGTCCGACAGATTGGCATAGAGCACGCGCCATTCGGCCTGACGCCCCATGACCAGACCAATGATGGCAATCACCACGAACAGCGCCACGCCCAGTGCCAAACGCAGCATCTGCCCCTGGTTGAGAGAGGAAAAGCGTTGGCCCAGAGTCGGGTTCAGAGGAATCGCAGCAGCTTCAGCCATGGTGGGTTCCGGTACATAGAGGCGCGGTTCTTGGCGCCCATGCAGCGGATTATTCTGGCTGCCCCCCAAAACATTAGGAGGAAAAGGCGCGGTTTTCCCCGCCTTTTCCCGCTAAAGGTCTTGAAGGCGGGGACTAGCATCCCTCTCAACACCTTTGCTCCGGGATAGCCCTATGGATCTGCGACTCACCCCCACCACGATGCCCACCGCCGTGCGCCCGGGCCTGGCCGCCAAGCCCGGCGCCGCAGGCATGGGTGACAAGGGTTTCCCCGGCGAATTCAAGGCAGCGCTGCAATCGGTCAGCCAGGCGCAAAATTTTGCGACCGCCCTGCAGAAGCAGGTGCAGATGGAAAACCCCAAGGTCAGCCTGGAAGAGACCATGGTGGCCATCCAGAAAGCCCAGGTCGGCTTTCAGGCCACGCTGCACGTCCGCAACCGGATGGTGCAGGCCTACACCGACATCATGAACATGCAGGTCTAGCCTACTGCGCGAACCGATGGCCGCGTTGGGCGGTGCTAGGAACCCTCACGTACAGGAAGTACGTTCCGGTTCCTGCGCTCCGTCCGCCTTGCCCTCGGTCCGCTCGCTACGAGCTATACCGCAGCGTTATCGGCCTCAGTGGAGTGTGCGCGGCTTTCCGTCCATCAGTTCTTCGAGATGGCCCAGCCAGGGTTCGGTCAGGTGGCGGATCTCGGCGTCGTTGCGCAGGATGCGCTGCATGATGCGCGCCTTCTCGCTGCGCTCCTCTGGGCGCAACTCCTCCTCGCGGGAGCGGAAGCGCAGCTGTTCGATCAGCACGGCACACACACCTTCGTAGCGCATCACAGTCTCCAGATCCTTGGCACGGGCAGCTTCGAGCATGCGGGTGCTGCTGTCCTCGATGGCCTTGTAGTAGTCGATGAGCATCTGCGGCATGGTCAGACTCCCGCGCCCTGGCCGGGCTGCTTGATGGCTTTCCAGCCCTGGGCGATGGAATCGATCAGGCCGTGCACTTCCTGCAGCAGGGCGTCGTCATTGCGGGCATTGGCCAACACCAGCTGCTGCACGCAGTAGTTGTAGAGCGCGTTCAGATTCTGCGCAATCTCGCCGCCGTCCACCATGTCCAGGCCGGTGATCAGCCCCTCTTCCAGGATGCGCAAGGCGCGGGCAATCGCGTCGCATTTGCCTGTCACATCCTGGCGCGACATGGCACCGCGCGCACGGGCGATCTCCTGCAGCAGACCGTCGTACAGCAGGACGATGATCTGGTGCTGATCGATGGTGTGCATGCTGGTCTCGACACCGATGCGGCGGTAGGCATCGGCGCGGGGACGGCTGGCGGTCTGGTACATGGAAGTCGATCCTCGGTCAGTTCTTCAGTGCTCTGACTCTATATCGGCGCGTCTGTCCCGGAAATGAAGGCGCCTGATCTCAGGAGGTGGACTTGTTCCACTGGCTAATTTGCTGTGCCAGGTAGTTGTTGAGCGCGTTCAGGCTGGACAGCTGCGTGTCCAGGGCGCTGTACTTGCGGTTCAGCTGCGTCTCAACACGGCTGACTTTGTTGTTGACACGTTCCTGATCCTTGGCGTTCTCGTCCAGCACGCGGTTCAGGCTGTCGTCCTTGCGCTTGAAGAAGCCGTCGGTAGCCAGCAAAGCCGTCGTGACGCTCTTGAGTCGCACGGCAATGCCCTCGGCGCTACCCGTGCCTGTGCTGCTGAACAGGGTCTTGAGCGCATCGGGCTGCTCCAGCGCCGTGGACAGCTTGGTCGAATTGATCTCCAGGTTGCCGCCGCGTACCGCAGCGATGCCGACGTCGCTCAGGCGGCTGAAGGTGCCGCCGCTGGTCACGGACTGCACCGCGGCACGCAGGGCATTCTGCAAGGACAGCGTGGTGCTGTCGCCTTGCAGCAGCCCCCCCACGCCCGTGGCCTGGTCAAACTTGGTCGCCTCGTTGAGCACACCGTTGATGTCGTTGTAGGCCTTCACGAAAGCTTCGATGTTGGCCTTCACCGCCGAGCTGTCGGGTGCGACGGTGATCGTCACGGGCTTGCCCACCTCCGTCTCCTTGGCCACCGTCAGGGTCACGCCCGACACCACATTGGTGAAGGTGTTGGTCGACGAGGTCACCGGGATGTTGTTGATCGTGGCCTGGGCATCGGCGGCGGCCTTGGTCTCGGTGGTGTTGAAAAGCAGACGGGACAGGCCCAGGTCGTCGGCGTCGTTGCCATCCACGTCGCTGACCGTGAGCGCGAAGGCCCCATTCAGACCGGCGGCCTTGCTGGTCAGCAGCAGCCGCTCGCCCGAGCCGTCGTTGAGGATGGTCGCCGTCACGCCGGCGGCGGAGCCATTGATCTTGCCGGCGATGCCGGCCAGGGTGTCGGCGGCCCCGACCTCGATGTCCACGGCCGTGCCATTGACCGTGAGGGTCAGCGTGCCTTCGCCCAGCGCCGCGCCTGCAGGCAGGGACTGCGAGGCCGTGGCCCGGGCCTGGGCCAGGCTCTGCACCTCGACGCTGAAACTCGTGGCCTGCGTGCCGCCGATGGCGCTGGCACTGACGTAGTCTTTGTTCGAGGAGGTGGCGGAAACCGAATTCCAGCCCGTCACGCTGGTGAGCTTGCCCACGGCATCCTGCAGGGTGGACACCAGTGATTTGATCTGGCCGAAAGTGGTGATCTTGGTCTGGGTGGCCGCCGCGTCGAGCTTGAGCTTGTCGAGCGGCTTCTTCTCCAGCGCAACCAGCTGCTCAACGATGCTACGGACATCCAGTCCGTTGGTGCCGATGCCCAGCGATGAAATCGTAGCCATAGTGACTCCTAGCCGGTCATCCCGGCATCCAGTACCCGGAATTATTGATCCATACCCCCCTTCTGTCAGCCTGATCAGAGGGGCGAAAAGACCATATTTCCGCTTCTCTCGGTTATCGGCCGAAAAGGGTGGAACTTGAG
>CAMLNH010000304.1 GCA_946481355.1 uncultured Curvibacter sp. | reverse complement strand
TGGGCGCCGAGGCCCTGCTGGGCATGGGCGACATGCTCTACATGGCCAGCGGCACCGGCCTGCCCATCCGCGTGCACGGTGCCTTCGTCAGCGACGAGGAAGTGCACCGCGTCGTGAGCTACCTCAAGAGCCAGGGCGAGCCCGACTACATCGAGGGCGTGCTCGAAGGCGGCACGGTCGATGGTGAGGACGGCCCGCTGGGCGAGGGTGGTCCCAGCGGCGAGAAGGACCCGATGTACGACCAGGCCGTGGAGATCGTGCTCAAGAACCGCAAGGCCAGCATCTCGCTGGTGCAGCGTCATCTCAAGATCGGTTACAACCGCGCGGCGCGCCTGGTCGAAGACATGGAGAAGGCCGGCCTCGTCAGCGCCATGAGTACCAACGGCCAGCGCGACATCCTGGTGCCCGCACGCGCCGAGTGACTTCCATGAAAAAACTGCTCGCTCTCTTTTTTGTCGCGTTTGGCGTCACGGCTCAGGCGGATGGCCTGGAGGCGCTGGAGCTGTTTCTCAAGACCGCCGCCAGCGGCCGGGCCGAATTCACCCAGGTCGTGACCTCGCCGCCGCGCGAGGGTCAGGTGGCGCGGACGCGCAACTCCGCCGGCACCTTCGAATTCCAGCGCCCGGGGCGTTTCCGTTTTGTCTATGGCAGGCCCCTGGCGCAGACCATCGTGGCAGACGGGCAGACCCTGTGGTTGCATGACGTGGACCTGAACCAGGTCACGGCGCGCACGCAAGCCAGCGCGCTGGGCAGCACGCCCGCAGCCCTGATCGCATCCGCCGCGGACCTCAAGGCCCTGCAGGCCGACTACCAGCTGGCCAACGCGCCCGAGCGCGAGGGCCTGCAGTGGGTGCTGGCCACGCCGCGTGCGCGCGATGGCCAGGTGCAGAGCGTGCGTGTGGGCCTGCGGGAAGTGGATCAGGGCGGCCGCAAGGCAGCCGAGCTCGCTGCGCTGGAGATCGTCGACAGCTTCGGTCAGCGCTCGCTGCTGACTTTCAGCAAAGTGCAGCTTAATGTCAGCCTGCCCCCCGAGACCTTCCGCTTCAAGCCACCGGCGGGCGCCGACGTGATCCGCCAGTAAGCGCTCAAGGGACTCAGTTGGCGGCGATGGCCTCGCGCACCGCGGCGAGCTGGCGGCGTGACACCGTGAGCATCTCCTCGACGCCGCTCAGGCGCACGGCCCAGCCTTCCCCTTCCTCGGGGTCTTCGTGCTTCTCGATCGCGCGCACCGCACGCCGTGCCACGAGTGCGTTGCGGTGGATGCGCAGGAAACGCCCGCCATACTTCTCTTCCAGCTCGCTGAGCGCGCCGTCCAGGATGTAGGTCTTGGCCGGCGTGCGTACGGTGATGTACTTGAGCTCGGCCTTGAAGTACAGCACCTCGGCCAGGGGCACGCGTTCGGTCCGGCCGCGCTCCTGGATCAGCAGCACCTCGCCCGCCGCATCCGGGGGGGCTTCTCCGCGGCTGCGCAGCAGGCGCTCGGCCTTTTGCAGCGCCTGTTGCAGGCGTTCCAGACGCACCGGCTTGGTCAGGTAGTCCACCGCCTCCAGCTCGAAGGCCTGCACCGCGTGTTCGGCGTGGGCCGTGACAAAGACCAGGGCCGGCGGATGCGGCAGGGTACGCAGGGTCTGGGCCAGGGTCAGGCCGTCGGCGCCGGGCATGTGGATGTCCAGCAGGGCCAGGTCATAGGCCTGGCGGCGCAGCAGCTCCACCGCCTGGCTTGCGTTGGCGGCTTCGCCCGCAACATCCGCTGCCGGCGTCTTGCAATCACCGAGCAGGGTGCGCAGGCGGCTGCGCGCCAGGGCCTCGTCGTCGACGATGAGCGCCCGCAGGGTCTGGTTCATGTTCTGGCCTCCCTCTGTCTTTGCAGATCGTTCTTGCCGCTTATGCCGGTACTTCGATGCGCACCTGGTGGACGCCGTCCTTGTGGATGGTCTGAAAACTGCACTGCACATCATGCAACAGGCGCAAGCGGTCGCGCACATTGCCCAGGGCCACGCCATGGCCCTGCGGGCCCGGACCGGCCGGGACCGTGTTGGTCACCTTGATCACCACGCTGGAGCCGCGCCGCTGCGTCGAAATGCGGATCTGCGCGCCCGTGGGGCTGGGCTCCACGCCGTGGCGCACGGCATTTTCCAGCAACGGCTGCAGCAAGAGGGGGGGCAGGCGGGCCTCTTCGGCCTGCGGGTCCAGTGCCCAGTCGAGCTGCAGGCGCTCGCCAAAGCGCACCTGCTCGATGTCCAGATAGCGGCGCGCCAGCGCAATCTCGTCGGCCAGGGTGACTGACTCGCCCTGGTCCACGAGCGCGTGGCGGAACAGATCGCTGAGGTCTTCGAGCAGAGCCTCGGCCTTGGCCGGCTCCGCACGCACCAGGGCAATGGCGCTGTTGAGCGTGTTGAAGAGGAAGTGCGGGCGGATGCGCGACTGCAGCTCGGACAGCCTTGCCGCCGTGTCGGCCGGCAGACGCCCACGCTCGCGCAGCGCCAGCACGGCCACCAGTACGCCGGCCAGCAGGGCGCCCGTGGCGCCGCTGGCGAGCCAGGGGGCCGGGGCCAGCAGGCCGGCCAGCACCAGCATGCCGCAGCCGTAGAGCCCGGCCAGCGCCCCCAGCATCACGCCGGCACCATACTGTGTCGGGCGCGGCAGCCGGGCGAGGGGCCGCTTGAACAGGCAGGCCACGACGAGCCAGAACACCGTGGCGGGCAGGGCACTGCCGGTCAGCAAGGCCAGCCGCAACAGCCAGTCCAGCGGCGTGTCGGCCATGTAGAGGGCACCCACGCCCATGGCCACCTCCACAAACAGCACCGCGCGCAGGGCCACGCCCACCTGGCAGGCGTCGTACAGCAGCGGGGCCGAGACGCTGCGCGCGGGTCTTTCCGCAGGCAGTTCATGGAAGGCCGATAAAATCTGGGTATCTTTCATACGGGGGCGACCCTGGGGCCGAACCCGATTATTGGTGAATTGGTCCTGATCGCCAAATGACGAACGCCTGCCCCGCCCCCAACCATCCATCTCGCCCACCATGTCCCACAACCAACTCGACACAAAATCCCAGGCCTGGTCGGCGCTGTTTTCCGAGCCCATGAGCGAGCTGGTCAAGCGCTACACGGCCAGCGTCTTTTTCGACAAGCGCCTGTGGGACGCCGACATCACCGGCAGCCTGGCCCATGCCGAGATGCTCGCGGCCCAGAAGATCATCGGCGCCGACGATCTGGCCGCCATCCAGAAAGGCATGGCCCAGATCCGCGCCGAGATCGAGGGCGGCACGTTCGAGTGGAAGCTGGATCTCGAGGACGTGCACCTCAACATCGAGGCCCGTCTCACGCAGCTCGTGGGCGACGCCGGCAAGCGCCTGCACACCGGCCGCAGCCGCAACGACCAGGTGG